>WFXT01000070.1 GCA_015490475.1 Bacteroidota bacterium | reverse complement strand
GATACCTAACATAATAAAGTTTTCCTTGAACTTCCTTGTATATAACTTCTTCGTCTGATAAGGCGGTTTGAGCCACAGGGTCCCAATTAATCATTTTCAAATCACGATATATAAGCCCTCTATTATAAAGTTCAACAAATACGTGTATCACTGCCCAACTCATATCAGGGTCCATAGTAAATTTCTTACGATGCCAGTCACATGAAACACCCAGTTTTTTTAATTGGGTGATAATAATGTTTTCGTGCTTTTCTTTCCATTCCCACGCATATTTCAAGAATTCTTCTCGTGTCAAATCCTTTTTATCAATACCCATTGATTTGAGCCATGCAACCACTTTTGCTTCCGTAGCTATTGATGCATGGTCGGTACCAGGAACCCATAAGGCATTATATCCCATCATTCTGGCTCTCCTGATTAGAATATCTTGAAGGGTGTTGTCCAGAACATGTCCCATGTGTAGCACTCCAGTGACGTTGGGTGGTGGCATAACAATAGTGTAGGGCTGTCTGTTGTCCGGCTCACTATGGAAAATATTGGCTTTTTCCCATTCCTTAATCCATTTTTCCTCTATCGCTTCCGGCTTATAACGGGCTTCCATCTCACTCATAGTGCCCATTCTCTTTTATTACAAAGTAAAACAATCAACACATTATGTTATGTTCTAAACCATTTATTCGCTATTTATTCCTATCTTTGTATAAACTCAAAAACAGGAGCCTATGCCACCAAAGGATTTTACTCGCACATTTGATATTATCTATTATCAGTTGAAACACTATCCGCAGGAAGTTTGCGTGGCACTTTGTAATCCACAAAAGCCCGAGAAAAAGTATTCAACTCAGGAATTTATAGATGCTATCAATAGAGTAAGTGTCGGTTTAATGCGTCTCGGTATTAAGAAAAATGATAAAATAGCCATCGTCTCTCCTAATCGTCCTGAATGGTCAATCCTTGACCATGCTATATTGCAACTTGGAGCAGTTGACGTGCCACTATATCCAACTATATCGCCCGAAGAGTATGAATTTATACTAAATGATTCTGAATCGGTTGCCATTTTTGTTGGGAGTGAAGACATCTGGCAGAGAGTTAAACCTGCCCTTGAAAAAACGCCCAATGTTAAACACGTATATTCCTTTGATGGTTTAGAGGGGACAAAGCATTGGGAAGAACTTTTTGTTGAGCCAACGGAAGAAGAGCTGCAAAAGCTGGAAGGTTTTAAAAAGGCTGTTGAACCTGATGACCTTGCCACAATACTTTACACTTCAGGTACTACGGGAGTCCCTAAAGGAGTAATGCTTACTCATAAAAATCTTACGTCTAATGTTCAGGGAACTTTTGACCTGTTACCTATGGGAGCAGGTGATAGGGCACTTAGCTTTCTACCGATTAACCATGTATTTGAAAGACACATGGTATATCTCTATCAGGCGAAGGGCTTACAGATTTACTTTGTTGATGACCTGAACAATATTGTTCCCTGTGCGCAGAAGGTTAAGCCTCATGTGTTTGCCACAGTGCCAAGACTTCTTGAAAAGGTCTATGAACGTATTCTCCAACGAGGTCTTGAACTGACAGGATTAAAACGTGCTATTTTCTTCGGAGCGTTGAACTTCGCTAAGAACTATGATCCCGAAAATCCACCCTCTGGATTTAAGAAATTGTTGCATAAACTTTATGACAAGCTCGTATTTAGCAAGTGGCGTGAAGCATTAGGTGGTGAAATAATTGCGCTTGTATCAGGTGGTGCCGCATTGCGTCCTGATCTGGCACGAATATTCTGGGCAGCCGGAATACCCGTATTGGAAGGATATGGGTTGACCGAAACATCACCTGTTATATCCGTTAACAGGCTGGAACCAGGTGGTTTCAAAATAGGTACAGTTGGACCACCATTGTTTAACGTGGAAGTTAAGATTGCTGATGATGGGGAAATTCTCACCAGAGGTCCTCATGTTATGAAAGGATATTATAAACGTCCTGATTTAACAAAAGAGGTCATAGACGAAGAAGGATGGTTCCATACTGGCGACATAGGAGTAATCGTTGATGGTAAATTCTTGAAAATAACAGACCGTAAGAAAGAGCTGTTCAAGACGGCAGGAGGTAAATACGTAGCACCACAACCAATTGAAAATAGCCTGAAGGCTTCTCTTCTCATTGAAAATGCTATGGTCGTTGGTGAAGGGCGTAAGTTCCCAGCCGCTCTAATAGTACCATCTGAGGAAAACCTTAGGTCGTGGATGGAAACAAACGGAATTAAATGGGAAGGCTTAGAAAAAGCCCTTCAAAATCCAAAAGTTATTGATAAATATCGTGAGATAATTCAGGAAGTTAATAAGCACCTTGCAAAGCCAGAACAAATAAAGCGATTCGCTTTTGTTACAGACACATGGTCCGTGGAAACAGGAGAACTTACACCAACTATGAAACTAAAAAGACGTGTTCTTAACGAAAAATACAAGGATATAATTGATGGAATTTATAACGGCAGTGCAGGCTATGATGTTTACTAGGGATATGTAAAATTTTGGGTCGCATGCGCTCAATAAAGTCTATTGCATTTATAACTATTGTTACCCTTGTGGCATGCAGTGGCTCTCAAAATAGTCAGCCACGATCACATAATAGTAATATTACACAATCAGCCGAACATAGCGAGATTCAAGATACTACGGTTGAGAGAGATAGTCCGATAGTAAAGAAGCCTGAAGAAATTATGAAAGGGCTGTTAGAAGCAATGAAAAATAAAGACGTCACGGCATTTACTTCCGCATTACCAACACAAGGCATCATTATTAGCATTGACAACTATATTGACACTTCTCAGGGAGACCATCGCATTACTCCTGACTTTGATGTTGAGAAACCACTTTTTTGGGGCATTGCACCATCAGGTGATTCTATTATCATGACTTTTAGAGAAGTCTTTGATACTTATCTGGCTCATGATTTTTCCTCAGCTATAAAGACTGAGGGAGTGAAGTGTGTCAGCACTGTAAAATTTAATGCTGAGGAGCTGTGGGAAAATGTTGTGGTGTATGAATATTGTATTAATCCACCTTCTAAAGAGAATCAAACTCTTAATTGGAAAGCTGTTAGATTTGTTTTATCTGGCGATTCGCTTGTTGCTATAGTTCTTGATAGATGGTCGCCATGAAGAATGTTATGAATCCAGTATGGATTTAGGTTTTGAAAAGTGTATAAGTGGCATTTTGCACTTTGGGAAAAACTATATAACTTTGTCATGTGGAATTTCAACCTTTGTGAGGTTGACAACGTTATTTAAAACAGAAAAGGAAGACAACTTAAAAATTGTGAGAACCATGAAGAAATGGATATTGTCAGTGGTGCTGGGCTTAACGCAACTGTTTAACGGAAATGCTCAGTCAGTTATACAATATACTCCCTTTGGAGGTGTAGAGGACATTGCGGAAGTAGTAACTGTTCCAGGGGATGGCGTTTATGTCGTGGGACATACAGACGCTTATGGGACGCAAGATATTTTGGTAATTAAATATGATTTTCAAGGAAACATTATATGGAGCTATGCTTATGAAATGGGTTTGGGTCAAGATGAACGTGCTTATGGTGCAGCACCGGTTCGTGGTGGAGGCGTTGTTATTGCAGGTGAAATAAGAGGTGTTAGAGAAGGCTTAGCTTTACGTATTGATGCTAACGGCAATGTTGTATTTGCCTTGCGATATCGAGGAAATAGAGCAGTTTTTGAAGATGTGATTCAACACTCTAATACAAATTTTTACTTTGTCGGTAAAGAAAATAGGGGTGGTGGTGCTGAGGAGATAGTTGTCTTTGCTGTTGACCCCGCAGGAAATACAGTTTTTAAGGTGTATTATAGTGAGAATAATGGTAATGTGGACTGGGGAACAGGTTTAATAGAGCTTATCGGTGGTAATATAGCAGTAATTGGATATACTGATGTTGGAGGCTCCAATGACTGGCTTATAATGAGTGTTGACCCAAATAATGGAAACATAGTACAATCTCCTAGATATTTGAGCCCTCCTATAAATAGAGATGAGAATCCGTGGGCTGTGACACAGGATAGTCTTGGAAACATATATGTTGCTGGTTTTTGGACTGATGTGGCAGGTGTGAGACATCCTGCTATTGCTAAGTTTAATGCAAATCTTGCCTATCAGACAGGGGTATACTTCATATTGCCTGGCGGAGGAGAGTTGTTTAGTATTTACTATAACAGTATGACTAATAGTCTGTTCTTTGGTGGTGAAGAGGCTTCCCTTGGCGAAGCAAATGTATTGGCAAGTGAAATAGACCTTAACCTTACAACTCCAACGGGATATATAATTGGAAGTGATCAATCTAATGAAACCAATGGCTATTTGCGGTATGAGGAGGGTTTGAATCGCTTTTTTGTTAGTGCTTCAACAGACTTTGCAGGTGGTGTGGATGCATTTGTTGCCTCTTTTTCGGATATTATGTCTTTAAGATGTGGAGTTAGACCCCTCACGCTCTTACCAACACCTGCCAATTGGGTTCAAAATGCATATACTCTAACTCCTGCACCATCTCCAACAAATGTCCAGGCTCTTGCGCCTATAAGATTAGCTGGTCCGTCAACAAACGGATGTTATTGTCCAATCTCAGCGGATTTTGGGACCACTGCTGACCCGTATGTCTGTACTGGGGCTTCTGTGGATTTTAATTATATAGGTGATACCCTTGGTGTTCTGAACTATTCATGGGATTTTG
>WFXT01000069.1 GCA_015490475.1 Bacteroidota bacterium | reverse complement strand
TACCACCGAGGGAACCCTCCCTGTCACTGGCAAAAAATACTGTGTCACCACTGGGAGTGAATGCCATTTGTCCTTCCCAATATGGTGAATTAAGGTGTCCCTTGAGTTTTTCTGGTTCTGTCCATCCCTTGGGTGTCTTTACAGAAAAATAAGTGTCTCCTGCTTTTATTCCGTCGTCCCTGTATATGTAGAGTGTGTCTCCTGATGGACTAATCCCGTTTGGTGCTTCATTCCTTTCTGTGTTTATTGGACTACCAATATTTTGGGCGTCATTAAATGTGTTATTTTCAAAGCGAGCATAATAAATGTCTTCATACCAGAAGCCACCTAAGGAATCGGGAGTTCCTGTTATTGTTTTGGGACCACCAATGTTTCCTGGACGACGAGAGGCAAAGTATAGTATCTGATTTTTCCTGTCAAAAACAGGTGAATATTCATGAAACACGGTGTTTACGTTGCTTGAAGGACTGATTATTTCAACTTCTGCAGTGTCATCCATCATTCTCATGGCATATCTGACTTTATCAATATCCCGCAGAACTTTCTTATACTGCAAAAGTGAAGGCACATTTTTGACTTTTAGAGCGACGACTTTCTTGATTATTGAGAGATACGCATTGTAGTAGAAAAGGGCTGAGTCAAACATAGACGCTTCATGGTAAACACGACCTATTAGATAGTACACATCTTCGGGCAAGTCACTTATTTTTCCTTGGATTTGACGGACATAGGGTAAAGCCATTGCATCACCATAATAGGGGTCCTTCACTATCGCTTTTATTAGCCAATATTTAACTAATGTGTGCTGTCCCTTTGCAATAGAATCTGCCTGAAGGAGATAATTAATCGCTTGATCCTGAATGACGTAATATCTGAGCACGTTGCGAGCTTTGTTAATCAATTCCTCAATGCGAACACTATCTTCAGGGCTAATCTGAGCAAACGCTGTAAAAGTAGTCGTAATCCAGACTGTTAACAATTTACTTGAGATCTTTTTGATGGCTCCTCTCACTTTAAAAGTGGTTTTTCAATACAAACTTAACACAAACAGACGAAGCAACTGCAAATAATACATTAACGTTTTAAACTTTCATTTTATATTGCTAAGCAGAATGTATAGACTTTTGTTGGATAGAAAACAAAAAATTTTGGCTATATTTGTTCAAAAAGCACGTGACATGCGAGAAGTTGCAAGAAAAATAAGCAGTCCAGAAACACTAAGGTTTGTCCTTGCACTGACTTTTTTCGGCCATGCATTGGTTAACTTCGGCTTTTCTCCACTTATTGGATTACATACAAATCTTGTGAACACGGCAAATAAAATACTTGGATTTTTCATTGATTGGCAGATTCCTGTTGATACATTTTTAACGGGCCTTGGCATTGCTGAAGTGGTTGTAACTATTCTGCTTGTGGGCGGATGGGGTCTGAGATGGCTTATTCCTGTGTTGATTGGATATTTAACAGTGGTTGGACTATTGGCTTACACTATGTATTACTTCAATAAGCAGTCGTTCTTTGGTTTTGCTGAAATAATGAGACGTCTTCCGTGGATTTTCACTGCCATTGCATTATATCTATGGAAGACAAAAGGCGAATTAAAACCGAATCTTGTCCGAATAGGTCTTGCCTTTGCGTTTCTGGCTCACGGCACTGCTTCATTGGGTCTGCTTGGTTTTAATAAAGGACATATTGATCTTGCCGTTCAGGTGGTTCCAGAAGAATATGCAAGGGATTTTGTTTTTTATTCAGGCATTTCCGATACTATTATTGGTTTATCCTTACTTACTGGCTTGTGGGCTCGTTGGTTCATCTTCCCTGCCATTCTGTGGATTTTATTTGTGGTCATAGTTAGTTTCATCTTTGCGATTTCTGACGGTATTTTCAGAATGGGTTTCTTGCTAATGGCTATATGGACATTTATTTATCTGTGGCGTGATAGGTTGCTTGAGCAACGTGCTTAAGTAATGTTAATTAGGGGATAGGCAAATTGGCAAACCATGTCCCTACTGTTGTGCCAACCGCTTTCAAAGTATATTTGCTTATAATGGGTATTGAATCGGCATGTGTATGCCAATGTGGAGCAAACCCGTGTCGTGTTGAAGGATTTAAGTTTATTATGTCAATCATAGGGATTCCCGCAAGGTTAACAAAATAATGGTCATCAGTTACAGGCGGTCCTTGAAGAAATAGAAACAAATGGGAATATCCCAATTTGGAAGCGGTGTGCCACACGTCTTTGAGAATGTGTTCGGCATATTGGAGAGAAACACCTTCCATTAAGAATGAAGGATTGTGTGCCCCTACCATGTCAAGCAGGATTCCTCCTTCAAAGGAATTTAGTGGTCTATGGGGATTTTTTAGCCAAAATTGAGTTCCTAGAGCCCAGAATTCGGGTTTTGATTCAATTTGTTCCCATACTGGTGGACCTTGATCTTCTGCATCAACAAGGACAATATCAACCGGTACGGGAGGTGGATTGTCTGCCCATTGGCGTGCCAATTCAAGAATTATTGCCACACCACTTGCTCCGTCGTCAGCCCCTGCAATGGGTTCGTCAACACGAACGCTGTCTTGGTCTGCCCATGGTCTTGTGTCCCAATGAGCCATTAGTAGCCACCGCCTTTTTCCTTTCCCAAAGGAAGCAATTATGTTTTTTATAGGCAGTGTTTTGCCATCAAACCGTAAAACTGTGCCTTCTTGAATAAAAGCAGTATCAGCCCATTGTGATAATTTAAAGAGAATCCATTGAGCGCACTGAGAGTGTGCTGGTGTGCCGGGAATACGAGGTCCGAAAAGAACTTGTTTTACCACATATGCGTAAGCACTATCTTCAGAAAAATTGAATTTTTTTATGTCAGTGTGGGCAGAAGGTTGTGGAGGTTGATTTTCACTGCCGCATCCAGCCAAAAAATTAAGTATTGCCTGAATTATTATGATAACTATTATTGACTGTTTCCAATGCATGTTTGGGGGTCTTTGTCTCTAATGGCACTATGTAAGGCTCTTGATAAATGGGAACAATTTCGGTTACATCTTGCTGCAGACACATGTCAAAGTCCTGTTCCACGCCTTGTCGTTTGAGTCTGCGCCAGTGGGTGCCCCTTAGCAGAAAATCTCTCAGGTTGTTTTTTCCTTGTTCCCATAACATTTTTGCTATGACAGGGTCATCGGCGTAAGGCGTAAAATCGTTTTCAAGGCGTTCCACTAATGCCCCTGCATATACAGCATCTTCCAGAGCAACATGGCTACGCCATCCTGCACATACAAGGGCTATATCTCCATTCCATTTGCGTGCCTGTTTCTCAATGGCACTAATGTTCCAGAAACTACCAAAAAGTATTTGGGGAGCTTCCTTTATCATAGCAAGAACACGTGTCCCATTAGTAGTATAAAATACTACAGTTTTATTGCCTATTTTTTCTGGGGTGTATTCAAGTGGGGAATTGCCGAAGTCAAAATCATACGGCTTTGCCGCTTTGTGTTCTCCGCCAAGCAGAATACCCGGACCTCTGGATTTTCTTGCCTCTTCTAGGGAAGATACAGGCAGTAATTTGGGAACACCTGCATGTAAAGCAGCAGTAATTGTGGTGGTCGCCCTGAAAATATCAATCAATATGATCAAACTGGTTTTGATAGGTATCTTAAAAAGATATTCTGGAGTTAGCGCCACGAATAGATTCTTCTTCCCTATCACCTTTGCTCATTATTTTTTAACAAAAGGAGATTCTCTGTAAAAAGGGATTTTCTCTATTTTAATAGGTGCAGTGCGGTTTCTTGCCTTGATAAATAGAGGTTCTCTTTTCAGTGCTGTTTTATCTATGAATGCTAACCCAATTGGCTTATCAAGAGAGTAGGAATATGCCCCTGAGGTTACCGTCCCAACCACATTGCCATCTTCATCAACTATTTCATAACCTTTTCGGGGTATCAATCTACCTTCAACAGAAAAACCTTTAAGACGTCTTGTAACGCCCTGTTCCTTTAATTTGAGAAGAGCCTCTTTGCCGACAAAATCCTTGTTGTAGTTAACTACCCAGTTTAAGCCTGCTTCCAAAGGAGATGTGTTTTCGTCCATATCATTTCCGTATAGACGATAACCCATTTCTAAACGAAGAGTGTCTCTGGCACCCAAACCAACAGGGACTAAACCATTATCTTTGCCTTCCTGTAACAATTCTTCCCATATGTATGGCGCATATCCGGGTGCCATGTAAAGTTCAAAGCCCCCCGAACCAGTATATCCTGTATTTGAAATAATAATATTTGGGAAGCCTGCTACGCCACCGACAACAAAGTGATAATAGGGAATTTGTTCAATGGGTTGGTCAGTTATCTTCTTTAAAATATCTTGAGCTAAAGGACCTTGGATAGCTATAAGCGCCATCTGATCGCTCACATCTTCAATATGGACATTATATCTTTCTGCTAACTCTGCAAGCCATTTGAAGTCTTTTTCTATGTTTGCTGCATTAACTACTAACATAAAGCGGTCTTCTTCGAGCCTATATAGGATAGCATCGTCAACGATTCCACCACTTTCATTAAGCAAGAGGGTATATTGTGCTTTGCCAGGAGATAGTTTTGCTACATCGTTTGTTGTAGCAAATTGAAGAAAATCAAAGGATTCTGGTCCGTAAATCAAAAATTCCCCCATGTGGGAAATGTCAAACAAGCCAGCTTTTTTTCTTACGGCTATATGTTCTTCTTTAATGGATGTATAATAAAGGGGCATCTCAAAACCTGCAAAAGGCACCATATGAGCGCCGTGTTCCTTGTGCCATTGATGAAGTGGGGTCTTCTTTAAGGTCAAGTTTTGTAATTTTATGTTAGCAAAGATAAAAATGACCAAACTTTTGAGACCTTTTTGTGCGTTAAAGAAAACAGTTGTACGCAAAACACAGCCCGCTAATGAAGTTTGACAAACCTGTTACTGTTAAAGAAATTGCAGAGATAATAGGAGCCAGGGAAATTCTAGGTGATCCCTCAAAGCCTATATATGGTATTAATGAAATCCATCGAGTGAAAGAAGGAGATATAACTTTTGTGGACCATCCTAAATATTTTGGTAAGGCTGTTTCTTCCCCTGCTTCTGCTCTGATTGCCCCGCAACCTTTAGATGTAGATAATGGAAAAGTTGTTCTCGTTGTTGACAAACCATTTAAGGCGTATAACAAACTGATAAGGCATTTCTTTAAGAAAGAATTGCCTCAAGGAACTTTTATTCATGAGTCGGCAGAAATACATCCCACTGCTCATATATCACCAGGTGTCTTTATTGGACGAAATGTTAAAATAGGTGCTAATACTGTCATCTATCCCAATGTGGTTATTTTAGATAACGTAGAAATTGGAAATAATGTTAAGATTGGTCCTGGAACAGTAATAGGGTATGACGCATTTTACTACAAGCGATGGGACGATGGAACGTATGAACAAATGGAGAGTTGCGGGCGTGTGATAATTGAAGATAATGTAGATATAGGAGCTAACTGCACTATTGATAAAGCCGTCTCAAGCACTACTGTGATAAAACGAGGAACCAAGATTGACAATTTAACTCATATAGCGCATGGGGTGATTATTGGAGAGAATTGTCTAATTTCTGCTCAAGTGGGTATAGCAGGTAAAACAATAATTGGCAATAAAGTTATTCTGTGGGGGCAAGTGGGTATTTCCAAAAGTCTGACTATCGGAGATAATGCCGAGATTTATGCTCAATCTGGAGTGGATAAGTCATTGCCAGGGAATAAAGCTTATTTTGGTTCCCCTGCACAAGAAGCACGAAAGGCATTCAAACAGTTGGCTATTTTACGTTTTCTTGCAGAATATTGGGAGAGTTTAAAGAGTTTAATTTTGCGTAGTAACAAGAATAAGCGCAATGAACGGGTTGCTTGAAACAAATTTCCGCTTTCCGAAACAAACATCATTTTATCGGGGGAAAGTCAGAGATGTTTATGAAATAGATGGGAGATGGCTTGTTATGATAGTAACCGACAGAATTTCCGCTTTTGATACAATATTTCCCAAACCTGTCCCATATAAAGGTCAGGTGCTTAATCAGATAGCTGCTTTTTTCCTTGATATGGCTAAGCAGATTGTTCCTGTGTGGTTAACAGGGGTTCCTCATCCTAATGTTTCAGTTGGCGTCAAATGTAAGCCAATTCCTGTTGAGTTTGTTGTAAGAGCTTACCTTGCAGGTAGTGCACTCAGGAAGTATCAGAAGGGGGAACGAGTTTTCGGAGAACATGTCTTGCCTGATGGTTTGCAACCCTACGACCCTTTGCCTGAGCCGATATTAACCCCAACTACTAAAGCTCAAGATGGACACGATGTTGATATATCCCCCGAAGAAATAATAGAGCAAGGCATCCTGACTGAAAAAGAGTATAGGAGAATAGAAAGGATTTCACTGGATCTGTTTGAGCAGGGAAGTAATTGGGCACGCAAGAGGGATTTAATCCTTGCCGACACTAAATATGAGTTCGGTTACTATAATGATGTGCTATTTTTAATTGATGAAGTACATACCCCAGACTCTTCAAGGTATTTTGATAGACAAGATTACGAAAACAAAAGAAAGGTGGGAAGTAGTCCCGAACAGTTGTCAAAGGAAAAGTTCAGGCAATGGCTTCTTGAACATGGTTTTTCTGGAGAGGGAGAGCCCCCGGAATTGCCAGATTCTCTAATACAGGAGCTATCTGATCATTATATTAGCATTTATGAAAGACTAATAGGAAGCACGTTCACGCCCTATCCTTATACTGCAGAATTTTTGAAGGACTTAGAAAATAAGGTTGTTTCTTTTCTTCAAGAAATAGGAGCACTGTAGCATTGTTTTCACTAAATCTTGGGAACTTTTTTGAACATTAATTCATTAGAATTTGAAGTGCAGGGATTTTCCCTGTGCATTATGTTTTTGTTTGTGCATAACTTTGCAATTGTAAAATAAGAGAAAGATGGCAGAAAAGCAAAAATTTGAAAGGACGAAGCCACACGTTAACGTGGGAACCATAGGACACGTTGACCACGGTAAGACTACGTTGACCGCTGCAATAACCCACTATTTGGCACAGAAAGGAAAAGCTCAGGAGCGGTCCTACGAAGACATTGACAACGCTCCAGAAGAAAAGGAGCGTGGAATTACTATCAACGTGGCTCACATTGAGTACGAAACAGACAAGAGACACTATGCTCACATTGACTGCCCAGGTCACGCTGACTATATTAAGAACATGATTACTGGTGCTGCACAAATGGATGGTGCAATCCTTGTTGTTTCTGCTACTGACGGTCCCATGCCACAGACTCGTGAGCATGTCTTGCTTGCTCGTCAGGTGGGCGTACCCGCGATAGTTGTTTTCATTAACAAGATTGACCTTGTTGATGACCCAGAACTTGTTGACCTGGTTGAAATGGAAGTTAGGGACCTGCTTAACTTCTATGGATTTGATGGCGACAATGCCCCTGTGATTAGAGGTTCCGCTTTGAAGGCTCTGGAAGATGACCCAGAGGCTCTCAAGGCAATTGGTGAGTTGCTTGATGCAATGGACAATTACATTCCAGAGCCTGAACGAGACATTGACAAGCCATTCTTGATGCCAATTGAAGACGTGTTCTCTATCACAGGTCGTGGTACTGTTGTGACAGGTCGTGTAGAAAGAGGTATCTTGAAACCAGGTGAAGAAGTAGAAATTATCGGTTTTGGTAAAGACCTGAAGACTGTTGTTACCAGCATTGAAATGTTCCGTAAGATTCTGGATGAAGCACGTGCTGGTGACAATGTTGGTTTGCTGCTCCGAGGTGTTGCTAAGGACGATGTTTGGAGGGGTATGGTGGTTGCTAAACCAGGTTCCATTAAGCCGTACAAGAAATTCAAAGCTCAGGTTTATGTTCTGAAGAAGGAAGAAGGAGGTCGTCACACACCCTTCCAAACAGGCTATCGACCTCAATTCTATTTCAGAACAACTGACGTTACCGGAGAAATCAAATTACCTGAGGGTGTTGAAATGGTGATGCCCGGTGATCATGTTGAATTAGAAGTGGAGCTTGTCCAGCCTGTTGCCCTTGAAAAGGGCTTGAAGTTCGCTATCCGTGAGGGTGGTAGAACAGTAGGTGCTGGACAAATTACGGAAGTAATAGAGTAATCTGTTTGCGTTAATAAAGGGGGAGAGGGCATTTGCCCTTTCCCCCTTGATACGCGGGAGTAGCTCAACTGGCAGAGCGGCGGTCTCCAAAAC
>WFXT01000068.1 GCA_015490475.1 Bacteroidota bacterium | reverse complement strand
GGCTTGGTATCCATACTGCCGTTAGTGTAATGCTGGCATTCCTTACGGTTATATTCTTCTATGTCCCGTTGCTACTATTATTCAGGGCTCATTCGCAAAAAGGACTGCTATATAAGTTGCTTAGCAAAGGGATGAATAATCTGTATGTAAGCATTATACAAAGACGCAAAGGCATAGTAATAACTCTGATTATTACCTTATTGATAGCAATTATAGGAACTGGAATAACAAGAATCAAGGCTGATACATATTTGCTTGCTGATGTGTCTTCTGAACATCCTTCTCACTTAGGTTTTTCTTACATAAATAAGCATTTTGGCATTGGACGATTTCAAGAATTCCTTATAACATTTGAAAAGCCAGAGTATCTGCTAACGGAAGATAAAATTCACACGTTACTTCGTATTGATAGCACTTTAAGAGACATCTGGAAGCCAAGAATAATAGCAAGTCCTGTTGCCATATTACATTATCTTGGCATACTCAAAGACGGAAAGATTGACACAGTAAGGTTACATTCCCATAATCGGTTGATTTTCAATTTAATGCAACGACTTTTCTTTCCTGTTCTGGATAGTTCTGGCACAGTTGCTCGTTTTCGCTTGATGATACCAGAGAAGGGAAGCCGATACACACAAAGAAAAGTACATGAAACTAAGAACGTAATAGCACAAAAGTTTCCTGATGTGATATTAATTCCCACTGGATTTATATATGTCTTTGACCAGAACAACATTTATTTAAGCGATTCTTTATGGCTCAGTCTAACCTTTGTTGTTTTAATATCCCTTGTTGTAGTGGGAATTATTCTACGCAATTTGTGGCTTTTGATTATTTTTCTTGCGGTTAATATACTTCCGCTTGTGGTTCTGGCTGGAATGATGGGATGGCTTGAGATAACCTTGAGGGCAACCACTTCTATGCTTTTTTCCATTTCCTTTGGCATAGCCGTTGACGACACAACCCATTTTCTTAGCAATTACTATCTATATAGCAGAAAACACAAACCATTAGAGGCATTAAAAAAGACCTTTTATCATACTGCTGTGGCTATGGTTATAACAACAATATGCATAGTGTCTGTACTTGCACTTTTGCTAACTTCTGATTTCCTTGCAACAAGGTATATTGCAATATTCCTGTCTATAACATTAATTTCTGCCACAGTATTGGATTTGATAGCAGTCCCTGTGGTTCTGAAGTTAATTGCTGAGAGCAAACGCTACAACCAAGAAAAACGTTAATTATAAATGGTATGACGAACACAAACACGCAACATCAATGGTGGTTTGACAAAGAACCTTCATTAGAAGGGCGTCCTCAAAGTGCTATTCTTGTTGCTCTACAACGCAGGAATCAGAAGCCAGAAGAGGTTGAAGAGCATCTGCGTGAACTTGCCTTCCTGACAAAGACATTAGGGCTCCAAGTTGTTGACACTGTTGTACAGAAAAGGGCATATCCACATCCAAGGACTTTTATTGGTCCGGGCAAACTCAAAGAAATTTCTGCATTAGCAAAACAATATAACGTTGGTTATTTGATTTTTGATGACGACCTCACTCCTGCTCAAATACATCACATTGAACAAGAAAGCGGTATTCCTGCCCTTGATAGGACAGATGTTATTTTGATGATTTTTGCTCGTCATGCCCGTACTAATCAAGCTCGTTTACAAGTTCAATTGGCTCGTCTGCAACACTTACTTCCTCGCCTGAAAAGGATGTGGACCCACTTAGAAAGGCAACGTGGTGGTATTGGGCATCGTGGTGGTGCTGGTGAGCGTGAAATAGAAAAGGACAGAAGAATAATAAAAAATAAAATTGCACAATTAAGGAAAAAACTCAAAGAAATAGAAAAGCAAGGAGAAGTAAGACGAAGGCGTCGTCAGGAATTGGTTCGTGTCGCTATGGTGGGATACACCAATGTTGGAAAGACAACTCTTATGAACCTACTTGCTCATGAAAATCTACTTGCTGAAAACAAATTATTTGCTACACTTGACACAACAGTAAGACGAGTGGTTATTGACAATGTTCCTTTCTTACTTTCAGATACGGTTGGTTTCATTCGTAAACTGCCTCACGAATTAGTGGAAAGTTTTAAAAACACTCTTGCAGAAGCAAGAGAAGCAGATATAATTCTTCACATAATTGATGTCTCACATCCCTCATATAAAG
>WFXT01000067.1 GCA_015490475.1 Bacteroidota bacterium | reverse complement strand
GTGTTTATTTTTTCAATTTCTGTTCTTGTTGAGTTGTCTGCACAAAATGTTGGCATTGGTGTGGGACAGCCAGCACCACAATCTACGTTGGCAATAGTGGATAACCTCTCGATCGGTACCACATTCTCAACTTTAGCAGCCCCATCCAATGGTATGATTGTTGAAGGAACTACAGGCATAGGGAATGAGACACCGTACTTTACTTTTGATATATGGAGTAATGACATTAATGATGGAGCTAGAATATATGGTGATACCGCAACTACTGTTGTTGTGGAAGCGCCAACCAATTCAATGTGTCAGTTGGCATGGTTTTCTGTGGGGGGTGTATCCATTCCGCGATTTACTTTGGCTCTTACAACCGATTCTCTATGGCTTTTATTTAGCAATTTTGACGATAATGGGACATGGATTGGTCCCGTAGCCGCTATATATGTGAGAACTGGTTTTGTTGCGCTGAATGCCTCATGGAATGTGGGATATAGGGTAACTTTAGATAACATAGCGGATGGCAGAGGTAGGGGAATAGCAAATGATTGGCTCTCTCTTTCTGATAAAAGAATCAAGAGTAATATAAATCCCATTGATACTGCATATCTTGAACTGTTGACAAAGCTTCCCATTTACAAATATCGTTGGAAAAATGGTTATGATACATCGGTTCATATTGGTTTAGTGGCACAACATGTTCCAGATTCATTACCGATTGTGTTTAAGTATCAGGGTTTAGAAGCCATTGATTATTGGCAGTTGTTAGCTGTTGGTGGTGCCTTGTTTAAATATAATCAGCATAGACTTGAACATATTGGTATGAGAATTTCGGAACTTAATGATAGGTTAAAACAGCTCAGAACATTGACAATGCAAATTGACAAAACAAACAATGAAACGATATGGAATAATTAATATGATTAAAAACTAATTGTTAACTTTGATATGTGTAAATGTGCTTTCAATGGGGAGAAGAACTAATGTGTTATTTTTTGTGCTTATCGCTGTTTTTATTATAGGCTGTGGCGGGCGTGTTTATTTACCTATAACTTATTTCGTTCCGCCTTCCACTGCTAATGATAACTCTTCTAAGGCATCTTTCCGACATGAGGTATATGGTGGAATAATTGGGGCTCAGTTTGAAGATGAAACAGGATATATGTTTGGCATGCAAAGCGGTATTTATGCTACTGGGGAATGGGTTCGGGGAGGCTTGTGGCTCAATGGCTGGTATGGACAATATCTATTTGCAGAGAATACTCCCACATGGAAGCAGGTGCCCGGCTTTCAGGTTCAGGGGCTTCTGGCTCTTGCACCTATAATTCATGAAGACGAAAGTGATATTAAAAGATTGGAAGTTGGTTTATGGGGAGGTTTCGGTATGGAGGGTAAGGAGGAAAGCTACTCTAAGTACGACCCGAGGACAGGGTATGTAGAAAGTGGCACAAGGATGCAATTTTTCCCTCTTCCAACGGGAGGTGTTGCCTTGGGATATCAAACCATTCATGAGAATTGGTCATTCATGGTGAGATATTATATAGGTCTTGGCGGGGGACTGGCATTTGCTTTCAGACATAACCAGCGCATTGAAGTGGGCTTGTCAACACAAATTTTAGCATTTACAATTAGACCAGACATGCCCCCTGCCAGATTAAGCGTTGCTATATGGATTGATTAACTAACATTACAGAAATGTGCCTAAATCTAGGGAATTTTTTAATTTAGTAGCGTTAATAAATGAATTAAATCATGTTGAGACGAATAACGGTTATACTTGGATTTTTGGGAATAGCTTATTTCACATCAGCACACATCGGACATGACCATGATAATCAAAAGGAAGGTGCTTCTCAGGAGAGTCCTGCTCAAGCTGTTGATGACACGGTTAGTGGTTTAGCAGGTGGTCAGGCTGTTACTGAGCAGTCGGATGAAGAGATATATTTAAGGGATTTTCCTACCTATCATCCTCTGGTTGTTCATTTTCCAATTGTTCTGTTGCTATTGGCAGCAGTGTTGCAGATAGTGGTGCTGTTTGTTAATAACAAAACACTTGATTATGTGATATTGGGTGTTGTGGGGGCTGGTGCTATCTCTGGTTTTATTGCTGGCAATTTTGTTCATCCGCATCTGGCTTCTAATGTACCTACCGTTATCCTTGAAATTTTTGAGGAGCATGAAGAATGGGCTCAGATAAGTGTTATTCTTGCTTTTGCAGGCACTATATTGAAGGCTATTGAATTGAAGTTTTCCCGTGTTAAATGGCTAACTGCCGTTGTGTTGATTGCTGCTGCCGTAGCGGTTTCTGTGGCTGGTCATCATGGTGCTGAACTGACGCATAAGATGGGGGTGGGTGCTAAAGGACAATATCTGGAGATGCATTAACTATTGACAGGATTGGTGAATATGAACTGGTTGGTTGTAAAGTTGTGGTGATGGTGTAACTAATGAAAGGGATTTTGCTTCCGAGGTCATATATTGTGTAGGGCTTTTTAATCCCTTACAATTACCACAAATTTGGCAATGTGACGCAAAATTTGGGCATAGTAGGGGAACATGTGTTTGGTGATGTTGATGGGAATGCTTGGCAAATATTTCGTGCCAGAAGAATAAAGTATATCCTATAGGGTTAAGGCCAGTTGTTTGAAAAACAGGTTGAACGGTAGGCTTCCCTGAGGAAGAAGCCATTTAATGAAGTTTGCAGGGGAATCATCGTTAAAAGTTTGCTGCCATTGTTTATATAGCCTATTCATTAACATATACCCAGTGAAATAAGACGATAATTGCACGACGGATAGTCTCGCTCTTTTCCACTTATCTATGGCTTCTGCCTGTTCCTGAAAGCATCTGTTTATAAGAAAGTCCATAATAGTATTTGTATCTGTTCCTTTTATGTGTGTTTCAAAATCAACCACAGTGTTGGCGGCAACCCTGATGAGCCACTTGTCGTGGAATGCTCTCAGGAGGATATCATCTGGATTGAAACCATTGTCAAGCAATAGTTTCTCGCTGAATACTGCCCATCCTTCAATGAAACCAGTGTTGCCGAGGATATTAGGGATTATCCCTGCATGCTTTAGAGAGTAAGCCAACTGTATGTAGTGTCCCGGATATGCTTCGTGGGCATTGAGTATGTATAAAGTTTTGTAGTTGTATTCTCTAAGAATGGATTCTTGCAAGTCTTTAGGGTATGATTCAATGGGGTCAACATTGTAATAGAAAGTGGGGGATTCATCAAAAGGTCCGGGAGGGGTTATGGAAGCCCCTGCACCACTACCACGCATATATTCAGGAGTGGGTCTGACTACGAGGGGTGCCAAACCGTCAAAAGAGACCAGTTGACTTGTTTCAAGAAAATCCCTTAGTTCTGAGAGTTGCCTTTTAAGAGTGGGCAACCATTGGGTGGCAGGAATAATATTTTCATGACTATATTGTTTTAGAAGGTTGCCGACTTCTTCTAAATCAATACTTTTTCCTGTCAGTTTAGAAAGTTTTTCACGTATGCTTTCCCGTAGTTCATCTATGAATTCCTGTGCTTGTGCATAAGCATAGTCTGGAGATATGCTATCCGAAACTTCATATTTCCACAGTTCATAGTATATTTCTTCGGAAACACGATAAGACTTGAAATTGGATGTTGACTTTAAAAGTGTGTGTAGCCAGTCAACAAAATCAGATACTGCTTCACAAACATTATGCCACAGAAGGAAAAAGTTGTGGTTTTGACTGACATCTGAGAAGGCACTGTCTAATACGGTGTCAATAAACCTTATGGCACCGATGTTTTGTTCTATTGCCAGTCGCAGATGTTCTTTCGTTGGAGTTTGCAGATGATTGCGTATAGCATTCAGATAATCAGGGATTTGCTTGATGTATTCAGTGGCAAGGCTTAATTTTTCTTCTGGAGGATAAGGGGCATGAATGAGGAACCAAGATAGCCCATCAGCAAAATTGAAATATGAAGGGTCATAAGTCCATGGCTTCCATTTAGTCCATATTATTTTTAATAATTGTGCTTCGTGCTTGAGAAGTTGAACATCAGTGGAATCGGAATCAGGAAGAGACTCAATCCATGAAATGAGTTCAGTAACTTTATCAATACGTTGTTCGTCGGGAATTATACGATAATGAACGGCTTTCCAGTAGCCTTGCGATAGTGCCTGTTGCGGAAACGCTAAAGAATAAAGTTCAACAAACTTACTTTCCAGATTATTCATATCTGCATGCTAAAATAGGATATTTTGCCTTACTTTTGAGATATGATAATTAGCACAGGGATGGAAAAAGTTAATCTTAAAGAGTTCATAAAGAGGGCGGGCGACAAACCAGCAGTTACTACGCTTTATGTCAATGATTGTGTGAGGGTTAAAGCCATTGCCTTGAAAGAGGGTACAGAATTGCCTGAGCATAAGACGGCAGTAAGAACATTCCTGACAGTAATTCATGGAAAAATTCAGTTTATCCTTTCGGACGAGATAATTGAATTAAATGAAGGAGATTGGTTTGATATTCCCGTTCAAAGAAGGCATTCTGTTAAGGCACTTGCCGATGCGGTTTTTACCTTGACTCAAAATCTGAAAGACCATGGGTAAGAAAGGATTGTTCTTGTTGTCTGTTGTAATAGGTTTTTCCATTGGAGGATGTCAGATATTTCAATCCCTGTTTAAAAAGGCTCAGCCGACAGTTACTTTCTATAAATTGAAACTGGACAGTGTAAATATCAATAACATTCACTTCAGAGCCTATTATAAGGTCTCTAATCCCGCTCAGTTGTCCCTTAAAATCCCTGAGTTGACTTATCAGTTCATAGCAGATGGGGTTAAGGTAGCCGATGGCAAAATGGAAAAGGTGAGAGTTCGTCCAGATACGATGTCAATTATTCAGGTTCCTTTTGCAGTACCATGGAAAAGCATATACAAAGTGATAAGAAATCTTGAGGGACGTGATTCATTCTCTTACGATATTGAAGGAACGGTGAAAGTCCTTGTTGAAAAAATTGGTGAGTTAACCTTCCCTTATTCCCACTCAGGACGTTTACCTCTATTGAAACTGCCAAAGGTTAACGTTGGAGATATTCAGGTTGTTTCCGCAACTATTGAAAACATCAGGGTCAGAACCACTCTTAAAGTAACGAATACAAATGCGTTCACATTTACTATCAAGCGTCTCAAATACGCATTCCAAATTGGCTATCTTATGCCTGTTGAAGTCTTTGTTAGAACAAACATTGAAGTTTCATCAGATGAAACGGAAGAGATTCCCGTGGAATTGGACGTTGACCTTGGAGAATTGGGCGAAGCAGCACTTTCTTTAATCAATCAACGGAATTTGAGATACGTGTTCACAGGAACCTTTATTGTTGAAGTGCCTGATTTTGCAGGCTATTCAGGAACGTTGCGTTTCCCTTTCTCTGATGAAGGCAGCATAAGACTTAGATAATTTAATAGTTTTGCATTATGGAACAGCAGCAGGACATCAAACGGATGGCTATAGCATTAGTAGTAATATCAGTGCTTACGTTTCTCTATCTGTGGTATGTTGGTTCACAGGTGCCCCAGCAAACAGTTCAAACCACTGATAGTGTCAGGCAGGAAGTTAATGTGGATACACTTCTGAACACAATTGAAAGAGAGGAACAACCAGAACAAACGGTTGTTAAGGAAGTATCTACAGAGCCCGATACATCGGAATTTGTAATGCCACAGCAACCTATTGAAGAAAAAAAATATCGCTTTTCCAATAGTGAGATTATTGTTGAATTTAGCAGTAGAGGAGGGCGTCCCGCACGAATCCTACTCAAAAACTATAAGACAGCATGGGGAGATACGGTTGAACTATTGGTTGACAAAGCGTCAGCCCTTTCTGTGGAATTTGACTATGGAGGCAGACTTATAAAAACAATGGAACACAACTTTCTCTTTGAACAAAAGGATAGTCTTTTCATATTTACGTTGCCCTTGGACAGTGTCGCTAAATATCAACACATTTATTGGTTTGACTCAAAACAGCCTTATGTCCTGCACTATGCCGTTCGTTGGAAAAATGTTGACCCATCAAAGGTGCCCCCGTCTGCTTATGTGTATAACGTATGGGAAGCCTTTATGAAACGACAGGAAAAAAATCAAGACCTTGAACGCCGATATACAGAACTGTATTATCGCCTATATGATGACGAAGAAGTGGATTACATAACAGGCAATGAGCCAGAAGAGGAAGAAATCACGTTAACACTGGAGTGGGTCGCCTTTAAGCAACAATTTTTCACCTCAGCCCTCATTTCAGAAGAAGGCTTCACTTCGGGAACACTGGCTATTGGTCCAGCCCCAGAGTATGATACCGTTTTTCTGAAATATGCTTCTGCCCATCTGACAGTGCCCATTGACCAGCAACCCACTATAGAAAAGAAGTTTTACTTCTATTTTGGACCTAATGATTATAAAATCTTAAAGAGTCTGGGTGTTGGCTTAGAGGAAGTGATACCTTTGGGATGGACAATATTCCGATGGATAAACAAGTTTATTATAATTCCTGCATTTGAATTCTTTGTTTCTACTACGGGAAATGTGGTCATAGCCCTTGTCCTGCTTACTTTGTTAATCAAACTACTTCTGTCCCCACTTACTTATAAGTCCTATGTGGCAATGGCTAAACTTAATGTCCTGAAGCCAGAGTTAGAGGCTTTAACCAAAAAGTATAAAGATGACCCGCAGAAATTAAGCATGGAACAATTGAAACTCTATCAACAAACAGGAGTTAATCCCTTTGGAGGATGTCTGCCCATGCTATTGCAACTGCCTATACTCATCGCTATGTATAACTTCGTCATTTCTTCAATAGACCTTAGACAAAAGGGATTTTTGTGGATAAAGGACTTCTCATCCTATGATGTTATAGCAACACTGCCGTTTAAAATTCCATTCTATGGCGACCATGTTAGCCTTTTGGCTATTTTAATGGCGGTGTCCAGCATTCTTTATACAAAAGTTTTCAGTCAAACCCCCACGGCTCAAACTAATCCTGCTACCAAGTGGATGCAGTATCTAATGCCCATTCTGTTGCTTGGATTTTTCAACAATATGCCTTCTGCTCTGACATTCTACTATTTATTGTATAATCTACTAAGCCTTTTGCAGGCGTGGATAATTAAAAAGTTCTTCGTTGATGAGGAAAAGATTAGAAAAGAAATTGAACAAAGGAAACGTTCCAGAAAAGGAAAAAAGAGTATTTTTGAAGCGAGGTTAGAGAAGATGAGACAGATGCAAAAAGAGGCTAAAAAACGACGCAAAAGAAAGTAAGATGAAGACATTCAGAATTATAATGGCAATCCTTCTGGCGGGCTTTTTTCTTGTGAGCAGTGATTTGAAATGCAAGAATAAACAGGAAAAAGAAAAGGCTCAGGACACGGAGCAGACCGCACAGACAACAGCGTCGGCAAAAGAACCTGATACTAAGGAAAATCAACAGTCCACGCAGGAGAAGGAGTCTAAACAGGAAGAAAATCAACAATATAAACAGGAATTTGAAAAGAAGTATAAAATAAAGCAAGTGCCTGTGGATGAAACCAATAAAATTATGTTCTATCTTGCTAAAGGACCATGTTATGGCTTCTGTCCTGTATATAAAGCGTGGATTTATCCCGATGGTAAGGTTCTTTTTGAAGGCATAAGAAATGTGAAATTTGAAGGCACGGGAGTTGGCGAGTTGTCTGATGAACAAATTAAGCGAATTAAGAGCATATTACAGGAAGTACCGTGGGAGGAGTTGCAAGACCAATATGTGACTAATGTTACAGACATTCCGTCAACACTGGTGGCATATCCTTTAGGAAAATATTACAAAGCGGTTTATATCTATTATGTTGGTCGTCCCCCAAAAGAATTAGCAATATTACAGAAAGCCGTCCAAATGGTTGAACAAATTCTGCTAAAGGAAACAGAATATGAGCAAGCAGATATAAGTAAATATAACCCACCAGAATTTAAAGTTGAAAGAGCAGATATTCCGTCCAAAGGTGCAAAATAAACGGGTGGTGAGGCTCAAAGAAACCCTTGAGCATCTTATAAACATACCGAGTCCGACAGGTCAAGAGTGGCGTCTAATCCCTTTTTTAGTTCGTAGGTTGGAACAATGCGGTTTTTCTATTGAACTTCAAGAAGTTGAACCAGATGAAAATTTAACACCCCAAGGAAGATACTGGAATATTATTGGTAGGCGTGGAGAGTCCCCCTTAACATTTGTGGTGCATTACGATACAGTGCCAGCACGTGAATACAGGGCTTATTACAGGAACGGAAGGATTTATGGACGTGGTTCGGTGGACGTCAAAGGACAAATTGCATCTCTTTTGCATGCCCTTGAAAATAGCAATGACCCCGTTAATGTTGCTTTTGTTGCCGATGAAGAAGTTGGTGGGAGTGGTTCGGCATGTATGCCAGTTGACGAAACGCAGACTTATATAGTCCTTGAACCCACAAACTTGAAACCTGTGGTTACACACGCAGGTTCGGTGGAAGCAGAAATTACTTTTAAAGGCAACGGTGGGCATGGTTCATTGAATCATTCCAATTCGGCGTTTGCTCTAATGATGAACTTTCTTAATGAATTGGAAAATTTTTTCCCTTTCAATGTAAATAATGATTTGCATCGTACTACGGTGTACAGAGTCCGTGCAGGTAGTGAAATGTTAGCCATTCCAGATAGAGTGGACATTGGCATTGATGTAAGGGTTTTCCCTGAGGAGAATGCAGAAGAAATCAAATTGCGTTTGCAAGAAAAAGTAAATGCATTAGGTGGAGAAGTAAAGATTCGGGAGATTGCTCAGCCAGTAAACTTAGACCTTGATTGGCGATGGGAGTGGTTTACGGAAGTATGGACCCGACAGGGATTATCAGCAGAACCATTTGTCTATCCGAGTTGGACCGATGCGGTAAACATTATAGAAAGAGGAGGGTGGGCATTGGTGGTCGGAGCAGGAGACCTTTCTGTTGCACACTCTGACAATGAATCTGTGTCATTAGAAGAACTGGAAAAATTTAGCGAAGCATTAACTTCTTTAGTATCTTACCAAGACTTGTTAGTAAAGAAGTTGGAATATGTCAGGCAACGAGAATATGTATGACATAGGAATTATTGGAGGTGGGTCATGGGCAACAGCACTGGCATATCTGGTTCTTCACAATGGTCACAAGTTGTGGTGGTGGGTTAGAAGACCAGAGCAGGCTCACTATATACAAGAGAAAAGGCGAAATCCAGATTATTTATCTTGGTTGGAACTGCCAGCATCGGGCAATTTGCATGTTTCAACTAACCTGAACAGAATTCTTTCCCATGTTGAGGCGGTAGTGGTAGTGGTCCCGTCTGCTTTTGTTCATGATATTCTGCTTCAAATTAGTGAATCCTTTAAGGGATATGTTGCCAGTGCTATAAAAGGACTTGTAAAAGGAGCCCTGCCCCCTGCTTCTTTCTTAAGGAAACACGGCTATAATAGTTCTCTTATAACGGTATTCGGAGGACCTACCCATGCAGAAGAGGTTGCCATGCGTAAGCAATCCTTCCTAACAATGGCAAGCGAGGAGCACAGTCAAATAGAATTCTGGAAAAGTGTTCTTACAACTTCTTGGTTCCATGCATTTAGCAATAATGACCCATATGGCGTGGAATGGGCAGGAGTCCTAAAAAATGTTTATGCTATTGGCGTTGGAATAGCAAATGGACTTTCTCTGGGAGACAACCTTGTCGCTATTCTAGTCTCTCAGGCAATGCAGGAAATCAAGCATTTCCTTGATACTGTGGAACCAGCACATCGCAACATACTGGAATCTGCATATATGGGAGAC
>WFXT01000066.1 GCA_015490475.1 Bacteroidota bacterium | reverse complement strand
TACTGCAAAAGTCAATGAATATCTTTCAAAACCAGAAGTAAGGAATGTATTACCACGAGATTTATGGTTTGCTTGGGGTGCAAAACCTGTTAGCGAAGACAACGACGTTTATGCTCTCTATGCCTTGAAATCAAGGGGTCCTGGCAGACAGCCTGCCCTCACTGGCGACGTTATTGTTTCAGCATATGTTTCATTTGACCCTGTTACTCGCCGTCCTGTGGTCAATATGGAAATGAATCAACGAGGTGCTAAACTATGGCGTCGTCTTACGGCAGAAAACATAGGCAGGTCCATCGCCATAGTGCTTGATGGTAGAGTGTATTCAGCTCCTGTAGTTGAATCTGAAATACCTAATGGTAGGTCCGTTATCTCGGGGTCATTTACCGTGGAAGAGGCACGGGACCTTGCTACCATTCTGGAAAGTGGTCGTCTGCCAGTGTCTATCAATATTGTTGAGGAGGAAGTTGTTGGTGCAACATTGGGTGAACAATCCATCAGAGCAGGCTTAACAGCCCTTGCCATTGGCTTTGTGTTAGTGGTTCTCTTTACAGCCATTTATTATGGAACAGCAGGAATAGTTACAATTTTCGCATTACTACTTAACGTCATCTATGTAATAGGCGTGTTATCAGCACTTGGTGCCACACTCACCCTTGCTGGATTAGCAGGATTAGTTCTAACTGTCGGTATGGCGGTTGACGCTAATGTGATCATATTTGAACGCATCAGGGAAGAAATGTTGAAGCCAGGGAAAGCCTTTCGCTTAGCAGTGATAGACGGCTTCAGAAAGTCATATTGGGCAATCATTGACGCCAATGTTACCACTCTTATAGCGGGTATCATATTGCTAATGTTTGGCTCTGGACCTATACAAGGCTTTGCCACAGTCCTTGTGATAGGTATCTTATCCACTTTGTTTACTGCCGTTCTTGTGGTTCGCCTAATCTTTGAGTGGCTACTTGAAAAGAAAGAAACCTTTCTCAACTTTGGAAAAGCCAAGTTCACACAAGCATTACAAAACATTAAAGTTGATTGGCTTGGAAAGCGTAAAAAGGCGTACGTGTTCTCTGGAATCCTTGTTATCCTTTCTTTAACAGCCATTGTCATACGAGGTTTTGAGTTGGGTGTTGATTTTCTTGGTGGACACGAAGTTGTTCTACGCTTTGAACGTCCTGTAGAAGTGGAATCAGTGCGAAAATTACTAACACAGTCACTTGGAAAACAACCTATTGTCAGGACATTCGGAAGTTCTAATCAGGTTAAAGTTACGACCACAATTATGGCTCATTCGCTTGACCCGAAAGCAGACAGTATAGTTTTGGCTAAGATTTACGATGGAATCAAAGACATAACAGGTGAAATTGACTATGAAACCTTTGTTAGGACTCACGTGGTATCCATCCAAAAAATAGGACCTGTTATAGCAGAAGAAATCAGGAAGGACGCAATAATAGCAGGCATTTTGGGCTTGCTCCTAATGTTTGGATATATTGCATTACGCTTCAGGAACTGGCAATTTGGTGCTGGTGCTGTTGCTGCCCTCGCTCATGACGTCATTATAACGCTTGGTTTCTTTGCTGCCCTGCACGGCATAGTACCATTCTCCCTTGAAATAAACCAAGCAATTATTGGTGCCCTCCTTACTATAATTGGTTATTCAATTAACGACACGGTGATTGTGTTTGATAGGATTCGTGAATTCATTGAACTGAGAGGAAAAGCAAGATTCACACAAATAATCAATGAAGCCATTTCAAGTACTTTAAGCCGTACGTTTATCACTTCACTAACCACGCTTCTCACAGTTCTCTCATTGTTTATTTTCGGTGGGGAAGTAATTCGTGGCTTCTCATTTGCCCTTCTTATCGGTATTCTCGTAGGAACATATTCTTCCATCTTCATAGCAACACCTGTTGCATATGACCTGATGCAGAGGAAGAACAAGAAATGACAACTCGGAAAGTAAAGGTTGGTATAATAGGCGTAGGTAAGCTTGGTGGCAGACATTTATATCATTTATTAAGAATACCAGAGGCTGAAGTAGTTGGCATATATGATATTTCAGAAACAGTGAGAAAGAAATATAGCAGAGAGGGAATAAAAGTATTTGATAATGCAGATGACCTCCTTGAAAATATTGAGGCTGTTGTTATAGCTTCACCCACACACACACATTACCAATATGCAACAAAAGCGATAAGGCGACATATTCATGTGTTCATAGAGAAACCCATGGCAGAGACTCTTGAGCAAGCTCGTGAGATGGCTTCCATGGCAGAAGAAGCGGGCATAAAAACACATGTTGGATATGTAGAACGTTTTAACCCTGCGTTTATTTCTGCCAAGCAAATCATTGACACTCCTTTATATATACAAACTCAACGGCTGGCTCCTTTTACTAGCCGAGGAACCGATGTCTCTGTAGTTCTTGACCTGATGACTCATGACATTGACTTGATTCTAAGCCTTGTTCCTGGGTCTATTATGAACGTTCATGCTACGGGGATGAGCGTAGTAACATCACAGCCAGACATTGTAAGTGCATATCTTGAATTTGACAATGGTCTTGTAGCATACATGTCTGTGAGTCGCTTTGCCATCAGGAAAAAACGTAGATTTCACATTTACCAGAAGAATGGTCTGATTAATATAGACTTAGGTAGGCGACGAGTAAAGTTCATTTCTCCTTTGAAACAAAGTGATATAAACAATCTTTTCATTGACAGTGAAACCCTTGACATAGGGGAAGGAAAATTAGCATACACATATACACTTCGCATAGACAATCAGGATGCTATCCGTGCAGAATTAAGGCATTTCCTCAACTGCATTATAAATGACGAAGAGCCTCTAATACCGTTATCTCACGGTTATCGTGTCTTACAGATAGCACACCAAATCCTTGATTCTGTATATCGCTACATCAGACGCATGGGAATGCAAAACAAACCTTTGATTTAAAACTTAGGATTTCCTCAAGATTCCTACAAATTTGCCATGCCACTCAAACACTATTGGTTCAACACCAACGTGTTCTGCAAACTCCTTGAAAGCAATATTATCTCCTATATCATCACTAATAAAAATGCCTCCGGAAGACAATTTTTCCCAAACAAGGGGATATGTAGTCATTCTACCTGTATATGACTTATCGCTATCATAATGAAATAAGTCAACCTTTTCATTAAGTATTTTTAGAGCTTTTGGTACTCCTACGACGTCAGGTAATCTTAATAGATGCCAATTTTCTCGTAAATCTTCTGGCACTACAATTCCAACATATGGTTCGTTTCCCATTTTGGGATATGGCATGTCAATGCTAACCAGAACTCCCCTGCCAAGTTTCTTCAAAGCAAGAAGTATAGCAAGGGATGACCATCCATAAGCTACCCCAGTCTCAAGGACATGTTGCGGTTCAAAGTGCAGAATTATAGTATAAAGAACATCTATGGCTCCAGCCCCTCCCATCACAACAGGAATACTATTTGCTCTCTTTTCTGCTAATCTCCAGATTTTTCCAAAATCCTCCTTCGGATGAATTAACCCTTTGTTTATTCCCAGCTTCTTTAATGCTTCCTCCTTAGAAACAGCAACTTCTTCACACCACGATGTAGCAACTGCCTTTGTGCATTCCTTTTTACGATTAAATAACCTACGAACTAGCTGGAACAATTGTGGATATAAAGACGGACGCTTCAAATACCACGCTAATGTTTCAAGTTTACTCAACACTATGAATACCCTAAACTAATTCTCACTTAATAACATGCACCTCCGAAAGGTCAATAAACATTATTCCGTCAACAGTTGTCAAATCAAAGAATTTATTTACTGGAACTGAAACAGTCCATATAGTTCCCGCTCTAATATGCACCTGGGCACCGAGTTCCTGCATTGCCTTTTCCAGCTTTGCACCCTTTGCTGGGTCAACACGCAAAGCCAGTCGCACAAAGTATTTATCACCCTGCTGCCTCAAACCATACTTTTCAACTATCTGTTGGGAAGGTTTATATTGGTCCCATGATTCTCCTCTTATAAGGCGTTCCCTTTCAAGCTCTTGCAAAAGCTTATCTGCTTTTTCTGAAAGTTCTGCCTTCACCATTTCTTCCTTCGGCTGCTGAATCTCCTGCTCAACAGGTGTTTTTGCCGTCTCATCACTGGTCTTACAGCTATAAAGTGTCATAAAACCACCCACCAACACTACCAATGCAATAAGTTTCTTCATACGCCACACATTTTAATCCTATGCAAAGTTAAACAAACTAAAATTTTTAGAATCTTGGGCAGGTCAACGTTCCCACTCCCCGTCTGCTGGGCATCGGAAATGAAACTTCAACGAACACCTCAGGTCCTGCAGACAATTCCAAATCCTGTTTGACCTGAGCCATATTAAAGTCATAAGAAAAAGTGATAATAAAACCTTCATATTGAAAACGTATTGAAGGAACAAGCGTTCTGGTTGGGGCACGCCACCACGCCCCAAATTCAAAGGCAAGCATTGGATTGCGTAAGGAATGAAGATAGCGCATATATAGTCCTACAAGGGGTTCCTGTGCTGCCGAAAGATATTGATAAAACACGAATGGTTTTATGGACCAACCACTCCACATATCCTTTGAAAGCATTATTTCCGCTCCCATAAACAAATTGGGATTAAGCAATCGTCTGTTTTCTTCGTTAAAGAAGTATTCTCGGGGACCGTTTAAATGTTTGAAAGAAACCCCAGCAAAGAGGATATTATCTCTCACTTTGTAAGTAAACATAACTCCACCCTGCAAGTCAAAATATCCAATTTGTTGGGACTCTATTGCTTCACCCGATGGCAAAGCACTATTAGGACCTTCAGGGGTTATCTGCCTTTCTGAATATAAGTCTGAAATGGTAAAGGTTCTTGTAAAGTATCCCAAGCCAAACCCAATGCTAAGCACCGCATTACCATCAGTTCCGAGAATTTGATGATATGCTCCAGTAATATTAAAAAGATTCCATTTCAGATAGGGCGTTGCTCTATCCATTGCCACACTTAACCCTGCTCCAAACCATCCATTATAAAGTTTTCCGCGTGCAAGAGCCACATCACCAAATACAACAGCTGTGGTATATGGCAACACTACTGGACGCCACTGGTCACGATATCCCGCTCCTATTCGGAAATCTGCTTCCATCAAACCAGTAGTGGCAGGATTAAAATAGTTCCTTATTGCTGTTATAGCACTGAAATGAATATCCTGAGCAGTCATAGTTGAGCCCACAAGCATCAACACTAAAAATGATTTTCTCATGCGCCTTTTCATTTAGTGGATTTGATTGCTAATTTACTTATCGTATTAGCAGTATGTTTTTCACAATTTTGGTTGTTTGTCCCTTTTGGGCACCCTGTCTGGGTGTTATGAATGCCACAAGGACGTAGGAATCCATTTGTTGCGGCTTTCCATTGTATGTTCCATCCCATGCTTCATTTTCCGTGCCTTCAAAAACTATTTCTGACCATCTGTTATAAACACGCCATATAATCTGCACATCTCCCCAGTATATAGGTCTGAACAAGTCATTAACTCCATCTCCATTGGGTGTAAAATAATCAGGGAAATAGACAATTGGGTCACCTTCAACCACAATAAGAATAGTGTCTATGTCATAGCAACCCTGTGCATTATAACTGTAGAAATAGAATTCTGTTGTAATGATAGGTTGAGCAACAGGTGTTAAGGACAAAGAGTCGTCCAGATATTCCCCTGGGCTCCACCACCAGATACCGCCATTTGTCTCACCTATAAGTTGTATTGTGTCTCCTGGTGCTATAGTATCAACAGTTGGTTGTGCTATAGCCCACACTGTATCAGGCATAGCAAGAATCAATGTGTCATAAGCAAGGCATCCACTCATATCTTGTAGAACAACAATGTAAGTATCTGGTGGCAATGTATCTGTTAGCAAAGTAGTTGTATCATATGTGTCCCAATATACGATGTAAGGCGGTCGCCCCCCTGTGACTTCCACGGACACTTCATAAGCAGGCGGTTGGCAGGATATGAGTTCGTCTGAAAGGGTAAAAATGGGGGCGTCAGGGCTTGACAGTAATGCCACTGCTGAATCCACACAGCCAAGGCTATCCCGTACATAAACAGTATAGGACCCGGGACCTACATCTTTCAATGTGTCTCCTGTGGTGCCCGTGCTCCAAACGAGGTTATAAGGCAGTACACCGCCAGAGACAGTAGCAACCACCTGTCCATCTGGCGTAGTGCACGAAGATGGATTGGTGATGTCAAGGGAAATCTGTAGGGGATCCGGTTCAGGCACTGTAACGGTTACGATGGCAATGCATCCTGCAGCATCCACAACCGTATCTGTATAAGTTCCTGCTGGGACATTGAATAGCGTGTCCGAAGGGGTAGATGTTCCATTGGACCAGTTGTGCGTGTATGGTGGTGTACCTCCTGAAACTTGGACATAAATCCAGCCTGAAGAATCACCATTACAGGTTGGGGGACGCACTTCCGTCCCTGTAATTTGTGGCGAATTGGGATCCACGAGACTCACCGTATCCGAAATGCTACAGCCGTTACTATCTGTGGCAATAACCACATAGGTTCCGGAAAGCAACCCATAGATGCTATCGCCTGTCATGCCATTGGACCATGTGTAAGTAATCGGTGGTGTTCCTCCGCTGGCTTGCACTTTAATCCATCCGTCGCTGCCTCCACAGGTGGATGGCAATGCTGAATCCACTACAGTGAGAACCAGTTGAGGTGGGTCCACCAGCGTGATAGTATCCATTATCCAGCATCCTGTTGAATCATAAATGGAATCAACATAAGTTCCAGCAGGCAGGTTAAAAATGCTGTCGCCCGTCATACCATTGGACCAAACATGAGTATATGGTGGTGTTCCGTTGGAAACTGTTACCTTAATCCAGCCAGTGCTATCACCATAACAAAGGGGGTCCGAATAAGTCACCGAAACAGAAAGTCCATTTTGAGGGTTGAGCACAAAGGTATCTGTGGCAACACAGCTATTTGAATCTGTCACTGTCACAATATAAGTTCCCTGTCCCAAGCCATAGATACTGTCTCCTGTCATGCCATTGGACCACGAGATATTATATGGTAATGTTCCTCCTGTAACTGTGATTTTAATCCAGCCGTCTGTGGTGCCACATGCAGTGGGCGGAAAGATACTATCCACCAAAATCTTTATCGTATCAGGTGCCACAATAGTGAAGGTGTCAAACAAAAGGCAACCAGCAGCATCTACAATAGAGTCAATATAGGTTCCAGGCGGTAGGGGACCTACTGTGTCACCAGTGAACACCTGTCCATTGGAAAGATAGTGCGTAAATGGCGGTGTGCCATTGCTAATCCAGAAATATACATAGCCTGACGTGTCCCCTACGCACAACGGTGAATCAATTTTTATTGAGTCAATTATACCATTGCAGTTTTCTATGACTATGCAGATTGAATCGTGGTCGGTTTCATCATCTACATTTAGAACGTAAGCAGATGCGTTAAGCCTTTGATTAACAGTGCCCCCTCCTGAGACACTAAGGACAACTGTATCTACGGTCAATGAAATGTCAGTCTCTAGGCAGGTATCTGGACGAATAATAGAGCCATTGAAATCTGTCTTAACAAGCAGACCGTGATATGCTACTCCTGTTCCCGGCAAAAGCGTTCTCCAGCCTGCTAATATAGGACCAGTAGGTGTCATATCCAACCCGGCACCCAAAAATGATGATGTAAATTGATCCGCGAAACCAACATCCCACAGTAAATTCCCAGTGTTTGCCCCAACCGCAAACAAAGTCAAGAGCACCTGTGCAGGATTACTGGGTGGCGAAGCAGAAGCAGCCACATAAATGACGGTATCTCGTACAGCTACCCGAAATCCCTGATCTCCTATTGATGTATTATAAAGCCTTGCCCATTCTATGTTGAAGTTATTATCCAATGATATCAAAATGATATCCATATCAGGGCCGTTAAACGTTGACCCTACTACCACATATCCACCCGATGGCTTTTTGGCTATATCATTGCCAATAATGGGAAAGCCCAAAGGATTACTGAAAGTAGTGGCAGTTAAAAGATTACCAGAAGCGTCCACTTCAACAAGATAAAGGTCTGCATTTCGGTTACCTACTGCTACAATTGTTCCATAATCAGATTCCACAGCAGCTTTTAATTCTTCACGAAAAGTTATATTTCCCACAATAGTATGCCACAAAAGGTTACCGTTATTGTCCAGGGCAAAAACCAATCCGTCAGGAGCAGGCGATCCAGCAGCAGAGTCTGCTCCCACAACTATATAATTTCCGTTAGAATGCTCAAAAACATCAAATGCGAGTGTACTATCATTAGGTCCCCCACCAACTGATACACCCCATACTACATTGCCCGAGGGATCTATTTTGGTAACAAAAGCTCTGGTTTTTACTGTCCCGCCAAGCGTGGTGGTTCCTGCAATAAGGAAATTCCCATCCGATGTTACTTCACATCCCCAACCTACATCGTGGTCCCCACTACCATAATAGTATCTTTTTATCCAGTATGGATTTCCTGTTTTATCGGTTCTGACCGCAAAAATTTGGGGCGGAATAAACAGAGGTGGAAAAGCAAAGGCATCCTCAAGGGAAAAAAAGCCCACGGTAAAATACCCTGAATCCCACGGTACATATTTTACTTGGTTAAAGTACATTATATACTGCGACAGCAACGAGGCCCCCGATAGATTTCTCCCATAAGAACGAGCAAATTTAATTGTAGTTCCACTTTGTGCCCAAATTGGAATTTGCACCAAGGCAAGAAAAGATAAAACCACACTCCAGACAACCCCATCTTTAACCTTGCTACAATTGAACATCTTTCCCATTTTAATAAGTTCTTACTTTAATTCTATTTTTCTATCAAAATTACAATTTTTTCATAATCACTTCACAAGCAGGATGTAACCCTTTTTCTTGACTTTTTCGCCGTTGATGAGTTCACCCTCAAAATAGTAGGCGTAGAGCCCAGTGTTAAGGGATTTCCCTCTGTAGGTGCCGTCCCAACCTATTGCTGGGTCTGTGGATTCAAACACTTTTTTACCCCATCGGTCATAGACCCTGAAAAGCATGGAATTCAGAAAACCACGGACGTAAAGCACATCATTGACGCCATCGCCATTGGGTGAGAACAGGTTGGGAATAAAAACGACTGGCTCTATTTCCACAAAAATGACGGCGCTATCCACAGACAGGCATCCATCGTTGCTTACTGCATAGAAATAATAAGTGGTTGTGCTATGGGGAAAGGCGTCTGTAACCAGTGCCGTGGAATCTTCAATGAATTGCGCTGGTGTCCACCACCACATCACTCCATCGGTTTGCCCTTCCAACATAATCGTGTCGCCACCTTTGATAGTGTCTATCTGTGGGAATACAGCCACCGATGGAATTTCTGGTGTGTCCAATGAGAAATAGATAGTGTCGGCACAATTACGGGAATCAATACCAACGATAGTATAGGCGCCTGGTGTTAGCGAAAGAATCTGGGTGCTATCCGTCAACGTATCATTGACGATATACGCGAAAGGCGGTGCCCCACCACTGGATAGCATAATCACGTTATACAAGGGTGGCATGCAGGAAAGCAAGGAATCCTGATAAGACAATACCGGGCGGGGCGGTTCGTTGATTGTAAACCACGCCGTATCCAAGCATCCATTATTGTCAGTGGCAACTACATAGTAAGTTCCCGGGCTCAAATTTGTGACGGAATCTGCCGTTATGCCAACGCTCCACGCGAACGAATAGGGCTGTGTTCCGCCTGTAGCAGAAGCCCACGCTTTACCATCGTTACCTCCGCACGTGGACACATCCTCTGTGGACACCGACGCAACCAGTGGGTCGGGCTGTGGCACCGTAACGGAAGTTGTGGTCCTGCACCCTTTGGCGTCCGTAATAGTATCTACGAAAGTTCCCGCATATGCATTAAATAATGTGTCCAGAGTGTCGCCAAGGAAGCTAATGCCATGGCTCCACTGATGCAGATAAGGCGCCACTCCACTGTCCACCTGAATAATCACCATTCCATTGGAATCGCCATAACACAAGGGTGGTATAATCGTGATTCCGACGACCACGGGCGTATCAGGGGCGTTAAGCGTAAAAGTGTCCCGTGCCGTGCAGTTATTGGCATCTGTTACTGTGATAACATAGGGTCCTGCAATTAAACCAGTAATGCTATCAGTTGTGCCACCGTTATTCCATAAATACGAGTAGGGTGGTGTTCCGCCTGAAGCTGTGATTTTAATCCACCCATCGGGTGTATCGCAGCGGGTCTGATGGGCAAGGGAATCCAGAGCGATGACCAATTGGGGCGGTTGATTGAGTGTTACGGTAAGCACATCCGTGCAGCCATTGGCATCAGAAACGGTGTCTGTATAAGTGCCGGCTGGTAGGTTAAAAATACTATCGCCAGTCATACCATTGGACCATATGTGAGTATAAGGCGATGTTCCGCCAGAAACAACCACTTTAATCCATCCTGTGCTGTCGCCAAAACACAAAGGCTCTTGAAAGGCAGACACGGAAGCCACCACAGGAGCAGGTTCCACAATCGTAAAAGTGTCAATAATCACACAGCCATATTGGTCCACGATGGTGTCTATGTAGGTGCCTGCGGGCAGGGGACCGACAGTATCGCCAACGAAGGTCTGCCCACCCACATAGTGCGTAAAGGGTGGATTGCCCCCTATCATAGTATAGTAGGCATATCCTGCCGTGTCGCCACCACATCCGAGAAAGGCAGTGTCCACCGATGCCACACGACCACATTCTCTAACAAGACACACGGTATCCTGTCCCACTTCGGTGCCAATGGAAACTGATAGCGTTGCCTTTGTAAAATTCGGATTCACAGCAGTGCCCCCGCTGTTTCTTACATAGTTGAGATTATTCTCATTGACGGCAGGCGTAATCATATCACAAAATCCCGAAGCCCCTGCCACTTTCCCTGTGTTGTCGGTCTTGACCAGATAGGCAGCCCAGTATCCAAGATCTCCTCTGTTACCACCAAAGATGGGTCCATAGGGTGAAATATCAACATCATAGAACATGGAATGTGCCACTCCACTGTACTCCCATGCCCATTGCAGGGAACCAGTAGCCATATCCACGCCCATTGCCAGTCCGACAACCTGCGCCAGATTAGTGTTGCCCCAGGCAGCCACATAGGCCGTATTGCCTGCCACATCCACCCCCCAGCCCATTTCCATTGAACCCAGGTAAAAACTATTTGCCCAGACCACATTAAAAGAAGCATCCAGCCTCAACACCATCACATCCTGCAATTCAAGAAGCGCAAGCGGGTCAAAGAAATATCCTGTGAGTACATAGCCTCCAGAAGGAACTGCCGTAATATCGTATGCCCCTTCGTCGTAAGTAAGATTAAAAAAGCCGCCATTTTCCCCATACGTGTATGTGTTCACGATGCTTCCAGTAGCAGGATTTAATTCCACGACATAGACATCCACTCCTGTTTCCCCGTAAGAATCCGTAGAACCCACTGCGATAATGTTTCCATTAGGCGCTTCAATCACATCATAGAAACGGTCATTTCCACTTCCGCCAATTGCTGTTTGCCACAATACATTTCCGTTCAGGTCCATGGCGATGACAAAGCCATCCCAGTTCCTTGTCCCATCAATGGAATCAGAACCCACAATAATGATATTTCCGGAAGAATGCTGGATAACCGCTTCGGCATTTTCCTGTGAATTGACGGTCCCATTTAGATAATACGCCCATTGAACCGTGGTCAGATTAGTGTCCACTTTGGCAATAAAGATGGCACCACTATCGGTGCCACCAAGGTCGGTGCCCCCTACTAGTACATAACTACCATCGGTCGTTTTAACAAAGTCATAAGCATATTCCGAACCATTGCCCACATACTTCATGAAAATCGGATTACCGAGCGTGTCGGTCTTGACAATAAAAGCATTGGTTCCGGTTGTGATGGTAGAATGAATGCCAGCAAATTCATAGGTGTTAGAAGATGGGTCAAACTTAACCGAACGTGCTTCCATGAAATCAGTGGG
>WFXT01000065.1 GCA_015490475.1 Bacteroidota bacterium | reverse complement strand
TATAAAAACAGATGTTAGGAAACTATTGCAGGGCTACATTTCGTATACTACAAACAGTAGAGAATACTAAGAATATAAAAAAGAGTGCCATGACTAAGAAAAAAGGGTTGGTTTTGCTGTTAATTTTTGTGGGGGCTTTGATTCTGGAGGCATGTGCAATGAAGACCTCTTGTGGTATGACAAAGCGAAAGGCAAGAAAAGCATATAAAGAATGGAAAGCTAAACGATAAACAAGAAACGACAACATATATTTACAGAACTTTCCTTGATGAAACTAATGCTGTGAGTGATTAATTTTTCTTTTTACTTTAAAAAGTTAAATTACCTACCAGCAAGGTATATACCGCGAGCCTCTTTCAGTATTTTTTTGAAGTAGGGGTCATTTGTACTTTCCACAAAGTGAATTATTTCTCCTGTGGAACGCATTTCAGGACCTAATTCAGGTTTAACTTCAGGGAACTTATCCCAAGGAAACACAGGTTCTTTTATGGCATATCCTTTAAGACGCTTTTCAAAAGTGAAATCTCGTAATTTATACTTACCAGTCATGATTTTAACAGCTATGTTAACATAGGGAATTCCATATGCTTTGGCTATGAAGGGCACTGTCCTACTGGCTCGTGGATTGGCTTCAATAACATACACTGTGTGGTTATGAATTACAAACTGGATATTAATGAAACCTTTCACATTAAGAGCCTTTGCTATGCGATAAGTATATGCCTCTATTGTTGCCAACTCTTCTTCAGGGATACTGAAAGGCGGCAACACTGCTCTACTATCTCCAGAATGAACTCCTGCAGGTTCTAAATGTTCTAAGATGCCCATTATATGCACATCTTCGCCATCACAAATTGCATCCACATCCACCTCCTTACCTTCAGGTAAAAATTTATCAATAAGTAGTGAGTTATTAGGAAACTCTTTAAATATCAATTCAGTCCATTTTCGCAGTTCTTCTTCTGTTATTATTATTCTCATTCTTTGTCCACCAAGGACATAAGATGGTCTAACAAGGACCGGAAAACCTATTTGACGAGCCACACTAACTGCCTCATCAGGACTATATGCCACCCCATAGGGCGGATAAGGAATGCTAAGGTCTTCAAGGAGTTTAGAGAATTCTCCTCTGTCCTCCGCTTTATTTATGCTTTCAAAGGATGTTCCAAGGATTTTGTATCCTGCCTCATGAATACTTTTAGCTAATTTGAGTGCTGTCTGTCCACCTAACTGAACAATGACACCCTCAGGTCGTTCATGTTCCAGAACATTGAAAACGTGTTCCTCATCAAGTGGCTCAAAATACAATTTATCAGAAATATCATAGTCAGTTGAAACTGTCTCAGGATTACAGTTAATCATAATGGCATTATAACCCACATCTTGCAAAGCCCATATTCCATGGACACAACAATAGTCAAATTCGATACCCTGTCCTATTCTATTAGGACCCGAACCAAGTATTATAGCAGTTGGCTTACCATTTTTAAATTCCCAGTTTTCGTTTTCTCTGTCATAGGTTCCATAGAAATATGGCGTATCGGATGGGAATTCAGCGGCACAGGTGTCCACGACCTTATAGGATATTGATTTCCTGCGTTTTCTGATTTCTGCTTCTGAAACGTTGAATATCTGAGCGAGTGTTTTGTCGCCGAATCCAGCTTCTTTTAGATGGTTCCAGTCTTCTTGGGTTAGCTCGTCTATGGTTTTGCCAGAGTAAAATTTATGAAGGTCTGAGATTTTCTTTATTTCATTAAGAAACCAGTGGTCTATGTAAGTGAGTTTGTGCACTTTGTCTACTGACCAACCTCTGTCAAAGGCTGTTCTGATAGCAAAGAGACGGTCCCATGATGGGAATTTCAATTTTAATTCCAGTTCTTCATCAGAAAGTTTATCTTCCAGAGGAACCACGCCATCAACACCTATTTCAAGGCTTCTTGCTGCCTTCTGCAACGCTTCCGAAAATGTTCTACCCAGTGCCATTACTTCACCAACAGACTTCATTTGCATTCCAAGCCTGTCGTCGGCACCGGGAAACTTCTTGAAGTCCCAGCGCGGAATTTTAACTATCACATAATCCAGTGTCGGTTCAAAGAAGGCTGACGTTTTCTTAGTAACAGGATTCTTAAGTTCATCAAGTCTGTAGCCTATAGCGAGTTTAGCAGCTATCTTAGCTATTGGGTATCCAGTTGCTTTTGACGCCAGTGCCGATGACCTGCTAACACGTGGATTTATTTCAATAGCCACGATCTGTTCTGTTCGGGGGTCCATGGCAAATTGGACATTGCACCCTCCAGCAAAAGTTCCGAGGGCATTAAGCATTTTGTGAGCTAGATCTCTCATTTTTTGAAAGGCTGTATCAGGAAGGGTCATAGCAGGAGCGACGGTAATGCTGTCACCCGTGTGAATACCCATCGGGTCCATATTTTCAATGGTACATATAACAATGAAATTATCTGCTTTATCTCGCATCACCTCAAGCTCAAATTCTTTCCATCCAACAAGCGCTTTTTCAACAAGGGCAGTATGAATCGGTGATATTTCCAGTGCCCTTTGTAGTTTTTGTTCCAATTCTTCCCTGTTGTGAACAAAGGCAGCACCACTCCCTCCAAGCGTATAGGACGGTCTTATAACCACTGGGTAGCCAACACGTTCAGCGAAGGAAACACCCTCAAATACGGTTCGTGCATACTGAGCAGGTGGAACAGGGACATTTATATCAATTAGCAAATTCCTGAATTTTTCCCTATCTTCCGTTGTTTCAATGGCTTCCATATCTGCACCAATTATCCGGACACCATATTTATCCCATATTCCAGCCTCCCATGCCTCCCGGCATAGATTGAGTGCCGTTTGACCACCCATTGTAGGTAAGACAGCATCCACTTTATGCCTTTGCAAAATATATTCTATGCTTTCCACTGTCATAGGCATCATATATACGTGGTCTGCCATAGAGGGGTCAGTCATAATAGTGGCAGGATTATTGTTTAGAAGTATGACTTCAATGCCTTCTTCTTTAAGGCTTCTGATTGCCTGAGACCCAGAGTAGTCAAATTCACATGCCTGCCCAATGATTATTGGTCCCGAACCTATAATGAAGACCGTCTTGATTGACTTGTCGCGGGGCATCTTTTAGATTGCTAAGTTAGAAAAGATTATGCAAAGGATACAAAGCACAGTCTTTTAACAATATTTTAACACTGATATGCTAACTTTGTACCCAAATACCTCAGGACATGAACAAAACAGGGATTATTCTGAGTTCGCTAATTGTGTTAGCCCTAACATCTTGCAATAGTGGCAACCACACAAGTTCTCAAGAAGATACATCAACAGAGCTCCAAGGAGAAGTTATCATTGACGGGTCAAGCACGGTTTATCCACTAACTGAAGCAATAGCAGAGGAATTCCAATTACAAAATCCAAAAGTCAAAGTAAAGGTATCTTTTTCTGGTACTGGTGGTGGCTTCAAAAAGTTCCTCAGAGGAGAAACACACATTAATAACGCATCAAGACCCATAAAGGAATCTGAAAAGGAAGCTGCTAAGCAGGCAGGAATTGAATATCTTGAATTTGAGGTTGGTCGCGATGGTATTACAGTAGTTGTCAATCCTCAAAACGATTGGGTGGATTATTTAACTGTTGAGGAGCTGCGAAAAATATGGGCACCAGAAAGTCAGGAGGTGTTAACCTCATGGGCTCAAGTGAGAGAAGGATTCCCTGATGAAAAATTAACTTTATATGGACCTGGCACTGCTTCGGGAACATTTGACTTCTTCACGGAGGCTATTCTTGGCGAAAGCGGACGGTCACGAGGTGATTACATAGCAAGTGAAGACGATAATGTGTTAGTACAGGGAGTGAGTGGCGACAAAGGAGCCCTTGGATATTTTGGTTTTGCTTACTATGAGGAGAACAAAGACAAGTTAAAGGCTGTGCCGATAAAACCCGATGACACTTCTGAAGCAATTCTGCCAACCCCTGAAACTATTCGTTCTGGTACTTACAGACCACTTTCCAGACCTTTGTTCATTTATGTTCGCAAGGACGCTCTGAAAAATCCTGCTGTTGCGGAATTTGTTAGATTCTACTTACAAAACGTAGAAACTCTCGCTCCACAAGTAGGGTATGTTCCTCCTGCCCATGAAACAATTGAAAGGCAACTAAAAGAATTGGAAAAGGCAATTGAGGAAGTCCAACAAGAAGCATCAACACAAACTGCACAAAAATAAAAGAAACATGAGAGGAATAAACAAGGTTTTTGTTTTGGCTGGACTGGGGGCTTTCCTGATGGCACTAAATCCATCCCGGGAATACAAGCAAACGCCTGACTTATTTGGAATGGAATATCAAGAATTGAAAATTCCCACCCCCGATGGTGCCACGTTATATGGTTGGTTCTTCCCTGCCCCCAAGGAAAGCAAACGGTACATTATTATAAGCGACGATGGAGAAGGGAACATGGCTGACAACCTTGAATTGGTTAGTCTTTTTCAATCTGCTGGATACAATGTTATAACTTATGATTACAGAGGCTT
>WFXT01000064.1 GCA_015490475.1 Bacteroidota bacterium | reverse complement strand
GAACTGTCCAATTAGTTTAGGCAAAGGAGCCGTTCCCAGTTTGTCGTCAAGAAATCCGACAATAAAAGATATAGAGGAAGCAACACTAAGGGAAATAATATGAAACACTTCATGCTTAGTCTGTTCAATAAAAAGTGTCCATAACCACCACAAGAGAATAGAAATGAAAAAAAACAAGCCACCAATAGTAGGTTTTACTACTTTCGTCCATCTATGTTCATTAGTATAAATATATTGATTGGACACAATGACAGGAGAAATAATTGACAAAACAAACACAATAAGCATAAGTACCATAGCCAAGAGGATGATACTCATTTTTCAGACTTTTTTCTCATTCCTGTGTAGTAACGATAGACGTAATATCCACGTTTTCCGTAGTAGTAGGAACCATAGCCGTAACGCTTTGAACTTGAAACAACACCGTTGGCTACCAGAGCAACAAATGGAATATGGAGTTCTTCTTTCAACCATTCTGCTGTCTTGATAGATTGATAATGGCTATATGAAAGTCTGATAGTGAACAAAACACCATCACTAAACTGGATTAATGGCATTGCATCAACCACGGTACCAACAGGAGCAGTATCAAATATGACTATGTCATAAAGGGATGTGAGTTCCTTCAAAATTTTCTGAGTATTAGTGGAATTAAGCAACTCTGCTGTATATAGAATAGGTCTTCCTGTTGGTATAAAATCAAATTGGATTTGAGAATCGCCTATTATAAAGCGTTGAGGTCTCACAACCTGTTCCAATTTAGCACTGCCCTCAAGAAGTTCTATGAATCCTTGCTTGACATCCGTTTGGAACGTTCTACTTAAATCTGCTTTTCTCAAGTCCGCATCGATTAACAAGACCTTTTTCTTCCCAATGCTGGATGCAAGTGCAAGGTGGCTGGCAAGAAACGTTTTCCCTTCACGGGGGACATTAGAAGTGACGCACAATGCAATATTTCTGGCTTTTCCTATAAGTATAGTAGCAGTTAAGTGGACAGAACGAAGACTTTCAAGTAGTTCTGGAGGAATTTGTTCTGGATTAAAACCTTCGTAGGATTTGATATATGGTATAGTGCCGATAATTGGCAACTTAGTTTGTTGGGATATTTCTTCAACGGTGGTAATAATATTCTGTGATAAGTAAGAAAGCATTATAATCAAAAGGGAAAGTAGAATCCATGTTCCGCCTGCAATAATATATGTTTTAGTCCTGTCAGGAGAAATAGGATTGATGGGAACAACAGGAGACTTGATAACAACAAAAGGAGAAACATATCCTGCTAACTTCATTTCAAGTTCAAAAATTGTTTGTGTTAGATAGGTGTAAAGTTCTTCCTTTGTGTTTAGTTCTCTTTCAAGGCGGTATAATTCAATTGAGGGTACCACAGTAGTTGTTTTGCCTTGAGCAATAGAATTTATACGTTTTTGAAGGTCATCTATTCGTGTTTTAAGAACTTCTTTCATAAGGCTTATAGATTCAAGAAGTTCAGACACTATCTCTGCCAATTGTTGTTTTTTAAGGACATAATCAGGATGTGAAGGATTATACATTGTCTTAAGCCTCAACAATTCAACTTTCAAAGAAATTAATTTATCAAAATCCTTTTGTAACCCAACCATAGACTCAGGAAGGAAAGGTAATAAAGTGGTGGAAATCACGGAATCTTCTAATAACTGCTTTTCCATCTGGTTTATTATTCTCAGTTGAAACTTAAGATTCCATAATTCTTCTGTCCATTTCTGTAATTCTTTAATATCCTTTCCAGATACTGTGGTAGTTGTTTGAGCCAAAAGGGATTTTGCCTGCAATTCCGCTATCTCACTTTGAAGTTCCACTATATCCTTGTAAAGCCTGTTCAACTGAGAACGGGCGAAGGAAAGAGTTTTTTGAGTTTCTTCCATTTGCTTATCATGGTCAAATTCACGCAATGCTTCCACTGTTGCCTGAACAAAGTGATGTGCCTTAGAACGGTCGTTAGTTACAGCAGAAATGGACAACAATCCATTAGCAGGGTCCACAAGAGAACTCTGTATTGTATTCAAGTAATAGGCAATTGCCGATTGACGAGAGTTGATAGTAAGCACATAGTCGTATTCAAGAGCAAGGTTGTCAAATGTGATACCTTTTTTAAATACTATTGTATATCCATCAACAGAAAAAGGTGTTCCCCATTGCACTACACGAACAGGTTGCTTCATCTCTGCATCCAGAAACACAACCACACTATCCAGATAAATGTCAAGGTAAAGAGTTAAACTCTGGTTATATGTAGAGTTATTAAGGATTTCAACTTTGATAATCCTTTGAGGGGGAAATACTTCAGTGTTCATAAACACCCCTTTCCGCCACAAAGAATATTGCCAAGGAAAGTATTTTAGAAAATATTCGCCCAATTGCTCAGAATGAATGATAAAAGAAAGTCGTTGAACATCGTGCTTTACCTGTTTGGGAAGAAAGGTCTGTTCGGTTAATATAGTTGCAGGTTCTTTGGGTTCATAGAGCAACCAAGCCTCGGAACGGAACAAAGGAGGAGTATAACGCAAGTATAGATATGCGATAGCAAAGACAATAACACCAGCAACAATTATAATAGGTATCGCTTTCCATAAGGCTTTCTTAAGTCTTTCCCAACTAAAGAAAGTTGCCGATGTTAAGATTGTATCAAACATTTCAGGTGCCTATGTTTTGTTGTAATAAAAGGATTGTCAATATAAGAGACGTAAAGGAAGAAATAAGGGTTAAAAGGGGGGTTATTTCACGGAGCACTGCTGGTGCCACCCGTCGTGTTGGCTCAACATAAACTATGTCATTGGCTTGAAGTGTGACTTGTGCCTGAGGCAATTGGCTAACATCCCTCAGATTCACTTCTTTAACCATTGGCTTGCCATCTGAATTTAGTCTTATAATTTTTATTTTGTATGCCTTATGCATTTGCGGTATGCCCCCTGCCTTAGCAAGTGCCTCAAAAAGACTCATATTATTACGAGTCATCTCAACAGCCTCTGCTCTGTCCTGAAAAAACACATAAACAAATCTGTTAACAACCTCAATATACACATAGGGGTCCTTATAAAGATTTGCATATAAATCACTAAGTATCCTTCTGGCTTGCTCAACAGTATAGCCTGCCAATTTAACTGAGTCAATGATAGGTAAATAAA
>WFXT01000063.1 GCA_015490475.1 Bacteroidota bacterium | reverse complement strand
TTCAGGAGCACATCCCCCAAGAATAAGCATAAACAAAATTGTTAGGGTTAGCCCCAGCACCTTATTTCCCCTCATGCCAGTTGGATTTTATGTTTCACTTGGGTTTTGTAGGCAAGCCAGAAGGCTATCAAAGAGAGTAGTATTCCGATTCCCAACAGCACCCCTCCAATGGCGGGATATGAATAAACTTCAAAATTCAACAACTGCTTATATCCTATAAGTGGCGGGATATACTTCATAGGATTACCATATTCATCAACCAGTTTAATGGGCGCCTCCGGGTTCAGGTTAGTACCATAATCATACAACCACAAATAAAAGTCATATAAACCAAGGCTTCCCAGAACAACCATTACCACAAACCATGTCAGATAAAGAACGGGTCTGCCAACCAAAGCAAACACAATAGCAAGAACAGTCATGACTCCAACCACTATCGGAAATACTGTGAATTCCCACATATCTTCTGGCTTCGGCAATGGTTTCATACCCACATAGTGATTTAAAATATCAATGTTCTTCAAGTCTCCAGGTTTGACACCCTCCAGATGGTCTATATGGATATACATACCAAGTCCATCAGGATATTGTGGCGCTACTAAATCAATACGCCACATTGGCAGGAAGAACAGGGAAGCGGTCAAGAGACCGGCTAAAACCATCAGAATGCGAGCGAACGTTTTCATGGCTCTGGGATTTTAAAGGTTAAAGTTTTACCATTCTTTTTGTTTTGTTTGATAGAAATTTGTATAAAATATTTAGAGGAGTCCCTGCCCCGGCCACTGGGACCGGAACGAGGGACTCCCCGGTGCTGGGTGCTAACCCTGGGCATCACTACTCAATTATAACCTCTCCTATAGGCTTGTCATCCAAGGTTATCTTCATAGGAACATCTGCATCGGCAGGGGACACCCTGACATATCCTTGCATTTCCTGGTGCAATGCAGAGCAGAAGTCCGTGCAATAGAACGGATATACACCAGGTGCCTTGGGTTCCCAGACCACCGTTTCAGTCTGACCAGGCATTACCAGAACTTCCGCCGTGTTAGCACCTATGATAGCAAATCCATGTGGAATATCAAAGTCCTGCTCCAGATTGGTAACATGGAAGTAAACCTTATCACCAACTTTGATACCCTCTATGTTATCAGGTGCGAAGTGAGAACGAATCATGGTCATGTAGATATGCACCTCATTACCTTTCCTTACAATCTTGACCTCATCCTCAGACTTAGCAGCATAAGGATGTTCGTTCTCTTCAAGCGGATAAATCTTAGCCACTCTGTCAACAACCTTTTCAGCAGGAATACCAGCAGCATAGTGCGGTTCACCCATTGTTGGGAAGTCCAGCAACATAACCATCTTGTCCCCACTTATGTCAAACAATTGAGCAGATTGGCAAAGCTCAGGACCTGTTGGCAAGAACCTGTCCTTCGTTATTTTGTTCATAGCGACGAGATACTTTCCGAATGGCTTGCGAGAATTTCCACCAGGAATCATGATATGTCCAACAGAGTAGTAAACAGGATGCCTATCAACCACTTGCCAGTCTCCCAACTTCCATTTTATCACTTCAGATGTGATAAAGCATGAGGTGTATGCATAGCCTTTTCCATCAAACTCTGTGTGTAGAGGTCCAAGGCATGCGTTCTTGACGACACCAGCCAGAGTAGCGTTGAAGTCCAACACCGGAATTCCATATACAGTATCTACAACTTTACCCTCTTCTATAGCTTTCAACATCTTAGAAAATGAGTGGATAGTAATGTCTGCTGACAGCTTACCACTACCAACTATATATTCTCCTGAGGGGTCGACATCACAACCGTGAGGTGATTTAGGTGTTGGGAGGAAATACACAGCGCCGGGAACCTCACGAGGATCAACAACTATAACCTCGGTAATCCACTCTGTCCTTGCCATCTGGGTCTTTTCATCATAGATATTATGTGCTGCTTTTACTTTCATCTTCTTCCCACCTCCGTTGTTTACATATTCTTCTATCTTTTTCCAGTTAACAGCAGCTATATAGTCTTTATCATTCTGTGAAGCATTGACTTCAAGCATTGTATGGGCCTCTTCTGTATTATAGGATGTGAAGAACATCCATCCATGGGACTTACCTCGTCCTGGATGTGCAAGGTCATAGTTGAAACCGGGCAACAGAACTTGGAAAGCAATGCTCATACGTCCTGTTTCCGGATCAACCTTTATAAATGTAGCTGCTCCCTTGAAGTTTCCTTTCATCTGATTAATGGGCATATCTCTCTGAGGCACCGGAACAGCAAAACGTGTATTGGCAACAACATACTCAGTGTTTTCAGTAACGAAAGCCGATGCGTGGTTACCTGCAGAGTTGGGAATTTCTATAATCTCAACAGTTTCAAAATACCTCAAGTCTATTCGTGCTACCCGCGGTGTATTGTTCTCATTAACGAACACCCACCTTCCATCAAGCTCTCCATTAGTTTGAGAAATGTCGGGGTGATGTAGGTCTCCCCAAGGAATAAATCCATAACTTGTCATACACATTGCCTTGGTCTCCTCATTAAAGCACCAACCCTTCTCTGCATCCACAGAAAAGACAGGTATTATCTTGAATAGCCTTCCTGATGGCAACCCGTGAACAGATAACTGTCCACTAAAACCTCCCGAAAGAAAAGCATAAAACTCGTCCCACTCGCCCGGCGGCACATAAACTCGTTCTGCAATGGATGCTTTATCCAAAGCACCCCCGTTTTTCTTGGCTGATTCCTTTTTCGGTCCGCAACCATGTAACACGGTTAATGCAATTGCTGAAACCAGCACCGTATGTCTCCACTTTCTCATCATGGCTTTATGATTTTTGAGATTAAACACTTTCAAAATTTTAACTTTGAGTGTCTATTTTTCGGAAGTATTCCAGAACTGCTCTTGCCTCCTCTTCCGTGAGTCCCTGATTTGCCATTATGGCACCATTGTATTCAAGCACAAGTTGTTTCGCCACAGGATCCTGCTGTATCATCTTTTCCGGTGCCAATATCATATTCATTATCCATTCTGGTCTTCTTCTCTCTGTAACACCTTTAATAGGCGGTCCCACATATTTTTCCTCTATCTTATGACATGCAGTACACTTGGCTTTAAATATCTCTTCCCCCTTTGCAGCTAATTGCTCATCAATTTCAGAAGGCAAATTCATTTCCTCTTGGATAGGACCAACACCGAAGGGATTGGCTCCCGATTCACCTTCGCCCTCCGCTCTTTCAACCTGCTCGGTTGTGCCTGCTGGAGCACCTTCTGCTCCCTCTTCATTCTCACTACCACAACCACTCATTGTGATGCCCAGGATTAAACCCATCCCGAGCCCTAAGGTTAGCACCTTCTTCTTCATTGTTCCTTGATTTTAAAATTTTAACTATTTTTAAAGTTCAAGTTTTTGTGGAACTATTGGTTTATCAACCACATGAACCCAACCATTGGCAACTTTATGCGATTCAAGTATTTTAGCACCTCCCACATAAATTTCCCCGTCTTTAACTTCAACAGGAACATATTCGCCTGATGCCATAAACAAGGTTGTTCCCTTTTCTGCTAATTGCTTAAGTTTCTCAACAGGATAATTAGCCGGTGCAACATGATGTGTCAACACATAAGCAAGCTTATCGGTATTGTTAGGGTCTGTCAACTTTGCAACCACGTCATCGGGAAGCGTCTTGAACGCGTCATTAGTTGGCGCAAAAACTGTCAATGGACCCTGATTCTTGACTGCATTTTCAACACCTGCCTGATGTACAAGATTAACCAATGTGGAAAACCTCTCATCTGATTGAGCTAACTCCAGAGCATCGGGCATTCTTCTCTCATCAAACTTTGTTCTCGCAATGCCCTGCTCCTGAAGATTTACAGTTTCCGTAGTAGCTTCTCCACCCCCTTGAGCACCTTCTTCTTGCTGCTGGTTCTGGCAACCCAGAAGTAAAGCACCCACAAACCCGAGCAAAATCAACCTTTTCATGGCTCCTTTGTTTTTGTTCCACTGCTATATTATCCCGAAAAATCAATAACTTTTATGACTCAAATCAGCAAATTCCACAAAAAATCATGACTTTTGTCATATTACTCAATCAATCATATCTATTAGAGGCGGCTTCCTAATACCCTGATCATATAGCGATCGTATATTTTTCTGTTATAACAACATTTGATGTAAAACAATAGATAATATTATCAATGATCAAATGTCTCTTGAAACAGTCTTTCAAACTCTGCATAATCAGAGCACACCACAAAAATTTCCTGTACTGAGGTGCCAAATTTGTATAGAAGCTTATATCCGCTTCTGGTTTGATATTTCAAAAACAATCCTTTATTGCCCCTACCTTTGTTCTGTCTGGAAATCCTTCCTGGAATTATGCTTTTTACAACATCCCAATTTTCAAGGACTTCCAGATAATCTTGTGCTCCCTCCAGTAGGTGATGCTCTGTCTTGATTTTTCCGGTCCTATGACGAGGCATTACGCTATTTTCGTATATATCCCTTCTCCTGCAAAAGGACGAGTTCCTGCTTTATTGCATCACTTAGTTTATCAGACACAGGAACAAGTGGCAATCTCAAGGCATTTTTTATGATTCCCATGTGAGAAAGAGCACATTTGACACCTGCAGGATTCCCTTCAGCAAAGAGCAACCTAACCAAGGGCATCAGGTCATAGTGAATTTGGGAAGCCTCATTTAGCTTCCCTTCATTAACGAGCCTAAATATTTTTGACACAGCATTTGGAACTATATTGCTTAAGACACCTATATATCCGTCAATACCAAGCATAGTATATGGCAGATTGAGTATATCATCACCACTAAAAATCAAAAAATCTTGGGGTAAAACTCTTTTCAATTCCATAACCTGCTCTATATTGCCAGAGGCTTCTTTTATTCCCACAATATTTTTATGCTCAGCTAACCTTTTTACTGTTTCAGCCTGCATATTGACTCCTGTGCGTCCGGGAACATTATATAGTATGATAGGCAAAGGACTTCTATCTGCAAGGTAAGTATAGTGTTCAATTAATCCTTTCTGGGATGGTTTGTTGTAATACGGTGTTACTGATAGGATTGCGTCATATCCTTTGTTTTTAAATCCAACCATTTGCTCCGCAACAGCCAATGTATTATTGCCTCCAATGCCAGCCACCAGTGGCACACGTCCAGCTACCCATCGTTCTACGAAATCAAACAATTCATCCTTCTCTTGCTTTGTCAATGTGGGACTTTCTCCTGTCGTACCTAATACCACAATAAAATCAACTCCGCCCTTTAAAACATGGTCCAGCAGCGTTTCAAGACTATCCCAATCAATCTTTCCTTCCTCAGTGAAAGGCGTTACTATAGCCACTCCATTACCTCTAATATTAACTGGTCGTGTCATACGCATCCTGCTTTTCTGCTAAGTTAGAAGTTTCATGAAAAATTTTGCCAACTTCATTCAGGAAATCTAAATAATTACGCGAAGGTTTCATAAGCACATCTGCCATCCCCAACCAGTGTCTTTCCGCAGGACATATCACTAATCGGTCTCTAAATACAAGTAGAATATGTAGAATCTCTGGCGTTATCTTTTTTGCGTTCACAATGACAATTGCACCATCTATAGTTAAAAGTTTTCTAATCCCTTTTTTATTTAAAGGCTTAAACCAGCCTCGCTCCTCACGTGTTATACATATGTAATTATCATGAATGTCTTTCTTAGACTCTGACAGCAAAATGACTGCATGAGTCCTTCGTGTTAATTGGGCTGGAATATCTACCGATGCATCAGTTACTATAATAACCTTTACGTCGTCAGCAATAGTGGTATTATTAAAATTGACTACTACCTTTTTTGCTCTTTTACGGACATAACGCCATCGTGCCCACCAAAACCACAACCAATGCGTAAGCCTCCTCAGATTTCAAATTTTATTCCTTGAGCCAATGGCAGGTCATCAGCCCAGTTAATGGTTACTGTTTGACGACGCATATATGCCTTCCATGCGTCAGAGCCTGCTTCCCTGCCTCCACCTGTGTCCTTCTCTCCGCCAAATGCTCCTCCAATCTCTGCCCCTGAAGTGCTTGTGTTAACATTAGCAATTCCACAATCCGAACCCACAGGAGACAGGAACAACTCCGCTTCTTTCAGATGATTTGTAAAGATAGCCGAAGATAAGCCTTGCGGAACAGCATTATTCAAAGCAATTGCCTCTTCTATTTCTCTATACTTATGCACATATAACAATGGGGCAAATGTTTCTTCACAAGTAACAGGGCAGACATGGTCAATTTCCATTATTGCAGGACGCACATACAGATTAGATGGCATATCTGTAAGATGTTCTCCACCATAAAGTAATCGTCCTCCTTCTTCTTTGCCTCGCTTGATAGCATCAAAAAATGTGTTAACAGATTCTTCACTGACCAATGGTCCCACATGAGTGCTTTCATCAAGCGGATTACCAATTCGCAACTGCTTGTAAACATTTATTAAACTTTCAAGGAATTGGTCATATATAGACTCGTGCAGGATGAGGCGACGAAGTGTTGTACAACGTTGCCCGGCAGTACCAACAGCACCAAAAGTAACAGCACGCAAAGCAAGTCCCAAATCAGCAGATGGCGTTACAATTGCAGCATTATTACCTCCCAATTCAAGAATTGTTCTACCCAATCTCTTAGCAACAATTTGATATGCGTGGCGTCCCGCTTCCACAGAACCAGTGAAAGAAATCAGAGGAATTCGTTTGTCTGCAAGGAAATTGTCCCCTACATATCTACTTGAGCCCACTAACACGTTAACAATTCCTTCGGGCAGCCCGTGTCTTTCAAGCACTTTGCCAACAACCTTTTGAACTGCAATAGTGCAGAATGGCGTTGCCGAAGCAGGTTTCCATATTGTCGTATCACCGCAAACAAGGGCAATCATAGCATTCCATGACCACACAGCCATAGGAAAGTTAAAAGCAGTTATTATTCCCACAGGACCCAGTGGATGCCATTGTTCATAAAGTCTGTGTCTGTAGCGCTCACTGGCAATGGTCAGCCCATACAACTGTCTTGAAAGACCAACAGCAAAATCGCACATATCAATCCACTCCTGCACTTCTCCTCGGGCTTCCTGAATAATTTTACCCATTTCAATGGTAATGAGGCGAGCCAACATTTCTTTGTGCTTCCTGACTTCATCGGCTATCTCTCTGACCAATTCCCCTCGCTTAGGCGCAGGAACCATCCTCCAATAGTCCTCAAATGTTTTTTTAGCCTGTTCAACAACCTCATCTATAAATTCCTGTGTTGGCTGTTTGACTGTTCCTATCAATGAACCATCAATAGGTGAATAAGAAGCCAGTTCCTCGCCATTTGTTGGTAGCCACTTAGTGCCCGTTGATGCCCCAGAGTGTCCCTTCGGGTCAATATCAAAGTAATCAAGAACTTCCTGCAATGCTTTCTTTACATCCATGTCTGTATATATTTTGTGCTAAGTTAAACAATACAGTGAGACAATACCCTGTCAAGAGTCTGCTTATTCGCATTAATTTTTTATACTTGTTATAATGTTAGTCATGCGTCTTGTCTTGAGAACAGGTATATTATTAGTGATAGTGTGGCTTTCAACTTCCTTATTTACATCTTGCCGCAAAATTGATGCTCCTGAACAGAATTTTGAGATAATATTCGGCAGATGGAAATGGCTTTATTCAACGGGTGGCTGGGCAGGAGGATGCCTATCCCCATCATCAGAAGGCTACCAACTGGAAATTGAATTCAAGCAAAATGGAATTTATAAAGAATTTAAAGACGGAAGAATGGTCAAAAGGCTTAATTTTCACTTTGAAAAGAGACCAAGCATCTATTCAGCAGATGAAAAATATTCGTAGTTTATTACCTTCCTGTAATTCCTCATAAATTTCAAACTCCAGCATATCAATCCTTTTATTTTTATGGAACAGACACCCTTGTGCTCAATGATGAATGCTACGATTGTTATTCCCATGTCTCTGTTAGAATAGAATAGGTGTTGAATGTTATGCCAATAACATTACCCATTCCCTGAACTTCCATTGTTAAATCAATATGTCTTCTTCTATATTTTTGAAAACAAAAGTTTGCTTGGATTTTTATTATGGCTTAGGCACAAGCTTTATGATTCAGGTGTTTTATCTTCCTGGACTCCTCCAGTGCCCCTCATAGGAATAGGAAATCTTGAGCTCGGTGGAACAGGGAAAACTCCCTTTACCATATATCTTGCCAACTTGCTCAAACATCAGTTCTCAATAGGCATTGTTAATCATGGTTATAAACTAAAAAGCAAGAAACCTATTATTGCTTCGGAAAAGACAAAAGATTTATTAAACGAAGAGGCTTTATTAATATGGCTCAGCACTGGACAAATTCCTCTTGTGTCAGGCAGAAATCGTAAAAAAGCAATCCTAAGCTTGCTTGCCCAACACCCAGAAATCAATCTACTCATAGCCGATGACATCCTTCAACACAGGAAGATAAATCCACACATCCCCATACTGCTTACCCCCTATGATAAGCCATATTACAAAAACAGGCTTATGCCTCTGGGAACACTACGTGATATTAAATCCCGTGCCAAAGCAATTCCAGTGTTAGTTTATACTTATTCGCCGGTTCTTGACAATATAGACAGACCTCAAATTAAAAAACTAACACCGTGGCATGAATTAATCCTATTCGCACATCCCTCTTACAAGGAACCAAAGGCAATAACCAGCTTCACAGAATCTGGACTGTCCAGAGCTATTGCAATATGTGGAATAGCAAGACCCAAAAACTTCTTATCTCATGTGAAAAACCATTATGAAATAGTTAACAGCATCTGTTTCAGAGACCACAAAGAATATACGGTCTCAGATGTTGAAAACATCATCTTACTTTGCCATAGGAACAGAGTAAGTTCAATAATAACGACAGAAAAAGACGCAATAAAACTAAGAAAGTTTAAGAAACACTTTGAAGACCATGATATTTCTGTTTTTTATCTACCCCTCTCATTAATCTTGCATCCCGATGACGAACAACTCCTTTTGACTTATCTTAGCGAAAAAATTACAGCCCATGGACAGAAATGAAGCCAAAATATGGATGGACCGTATAAATGAAGCTGTCAATTTTATAAAAGAGAATACTGATGATTTCAAGCCTATGTATGGCATCATTCTCGGCACAGGGCTTGGACAGCTGGCACGAGAAATAGATGTTAAATACTCCCTGGATTATGATACCATCCCTCACTTTCCTGTTTCCACGGTGGAAAGTCATCAGGGCAGACTATTATTGGGATATTTAGAAGGTAAGCCTGTTGTGGCAATGCAGGGACGATTCCATTACTATGAAGGTTATTCACTAAAAGAAGTGACCTTCCCTGTTAGAGTAATGAAAATGCTGGGTATTAAAAGGCTATTTGTATCTAACGCAGCAGGTGGACTAAACCCGCAAATGGAAGTTGGCGACCTTATGATCATCAAGGACCATATCAATCTTTTGCCTGATAATCCCCTCAGAGGTCCTAATCTGGATGAGTTGGGTCCCCGGTTTCCAGACATGAGTCAGGTATATGACCCTGAGGCTATAGCGATGGCTGAAGCCTTCGCCAGAGAAAATAACATACGTTGCCATACAGGTGTATATGTAGCAGTTCCCGGTCCCAACCTTGAGACAAAAGCAGAATACAAGTTTTTGAGACTAATTGGTGCCGATGCTGTGGGAATGTCAACAGTTCCTGAAGTGATCGTAGCCAGACATATGAACTTGCCAGTATTTGGCATTTCTGCGATAACAGACATCGGATTTCCTATTGAGCGAGTCAAGGAAGTGTCCTTGGAAGACGTCATTGCCGCCGCTTCAACCGCTGAACCTCACATGACAAAGATTATCCGTGCCCTGGTCGCTAACCTTGATAATTAGTTTGTTTGCCTATTCAGGACTTACCAACCGACCATCGTCGCCCTACCTTGATATATTATACAAGCCAGATACATTAGATAAATTATACGCACAAATTAAAGGCATTGAACACATTAAGCGATTCAATACTGCTCCATCCCCCTGGGACCAGGTAACTCAGACTATTTTCCCCTTTGCCACATCACTTTTTACTACACCTCATAGCCCGAGTTCCATTCCCCCGTTGCCACAAACTGTATCATATGATTTACCAATTTATTACTCTCCCTTCCCGTTCTCACGACTGAATTTATTTCTGGGACTTCCAGCATCAGAAGGACTTTCTTTCACCCATATTCAACCAATAATCAAGAGATGGACAATAGATGCCAATTTTGAATCATACAACTCAGACGGATGGTTAATAAACCACTTCCAGAAAAGACATCGTATAACACTTGGAACACACATCCCATTAGACTCACATAGATACATCTACTTCAAAGGCAACATATTCAAGGACCAGTTCGGCACCAATAACGGAATTACAACCTACATTCCTAACTTGCCTTCAAGAATCCAACCTGTTAACGATAATTTTTCCTACTCTATGCTTTATAACAGACGTATATTCGTCACTTTGAACAAATGGAAAGACTACGATGAACTATTGAGGTTGTTTCGTGACGGACCACGTAAGGACACCTCTGTGACATACTTCATGATAGTTCCCCATCTGTACTACGAAGAATACAAGTTCACTCACTTTTCAGACGACACACTCTATTTGCTCAGAAATTCCTTTACACTGAAAGTGAGCTTGCTATACGACCGAACAACTTTTAAGGTTACTAAGCATGAAGAAAGCTTTGACTATAAACAGCATTATTTATTTATTAACCTTGAACCAACTTTCTCCGTTTTTAAATATCCAAGGTTTGATTCATCATGGTTCTATGGAACTGGCTTAAATTTCTATATAGACCCAGACTTTTTTAAACGTGCTCATTTCACGATATTCAGTAAACTCAATTACTTTCTCAATTCATCACTAAACTATTTAACATATTATCTTAAGCTTAATATACGGTCACGTAACATGTTAGGCAGGTATAGTTATATAAAGCTGGCTTTCATAACTTCACGGCAGTTCAGCCCCTGGTTCTGGCACAACCCATTAATGAAAGAACACAGTGTCTCTTTGTATTTTAACCATTTCCGCGGTAATTTAGAAGTTAATTTAGATAATTTACTCCAGTTTTTTCCTTTATACGAAGTTTATGACACATCACAAACCTTAATTTATACCGGCAAGTTAATGACAGTCAGGCATGATATAAAGTTTATTGTCAAGTTTAACAAGAAATTTAATCCTGAATCTTTCCTTAAAATCTCCATGGGGGGAAGTGTTTATTCATTTCAATCCCCTGCTATCCTCCCTGTTTATAAAGCATTCGTGCAATTTCAGCTTCGTCCGGGCAAAAAGAGAAATTTTCACGTGACGCTTACTGCTTATGCTATGGACAACATTCCTGCATTGTTCTATGCTCCCCTCCATTATTGGGGCTATGTGCCAGTAAATCCGGGCATAAACGCCACTGCAGACATAGAAATAGGCTGGCGTCTTGGCAAAGCATTAGTGAAAGGACGAATCAATAATATTTCAGCATTTATCAATCCCGAGCTATACCGCCCTGTTCAGAACTGGCTCTGGGCACCATTAATTCATTTTTCGCTGCTATGGGATATGTTTTACTAAACCTTTAATTAAGAATCAATATAAACCAGAGAGAAACACAGAGTTGCACAGAGTCTTTCTTCTAAAACCCCTACTTTTCAAACTCGGTGGTTCGTCTTCTCTTTTTTGTTATAAACCACAAGGTAATTATAGAGTTCAACATAGTAATTTTTACGAAGCGATATTACACTTCTCTTCTTTGCGATGCCTTGGGAATACCCATTTGTTCCCTGTACTTAGCCACTGTTCGTCTTGCAATGTTAAAGCCCATTTCTTTCAGTTTTCTGGCAAGCTCTTCGTCCGTGTATGGTTTCCTTTTATCTTCCGACTCTATTAATTCACGCAACTTCTGTTTTACCTTGTCCACCGAAATCACAGAACCATCTTTCTTTTTTACACCGTGCGTAAAGAATTCTTTTACACTATATATTCCAAAAGGTGTCTGTACATATTTATTGTTTGCCACCCTGCTCACTGTTGATACATCATATCCTGTTTCCATAGCAATGTCCTGCATAGTAAGCGGCTTGAGTGTACTCTTATCTCCTGTTAACACGAAATCCCTTTGCTTTTTGACTATTGCCTCCATTATTTTGCGAAGGGTCTTTTCGCGTTCCAGAAGGCTATCTCTAAACCACCGAGCCCTATCTATTTTGTTTTTCAGAAATTCAAGAGTTTTAATGTCCTCAGGGCTCTTGTCCGCTTTTTGCCTTAGTTCTTCGTACATTTTCAGAACTAATTCACTAACACGTAATCGTGGCTCATAGTTTTTGTTCAACAGAACTATCGGCTTATCGTCTTCTATCCGAATAATAAAGTCTGGATTTATTTGCTTTACGGAATCGCCACTTACTCCGGAAAAGGCAGCAGCGGGCTTCGGATTAGTCATCCTTATTAGATGAACCGCTTGTTTTATTAATTCTTCGTCAACATTCAGTTTACTTTTTATCTTATCAAAGCGATGATTAACAAGGTCATCAAAATGCTTTTCCACAATTTTCTTTGCTAATTGAACCGTTTCATCCGTGTCGTCCAGCCGATCCAATTGAATCAAGATTGCCTCTTGAGGATTTCGTGCCCCAACACCAGCAGGTTCAAGAACACTCTGAAGAAACTTCAATATCTCTTCCATTTCCTTTTCATCCACGCTTATTCCATGTGTCAAATACAAATCAAGAATTAGATTTTTAATAGGTTGCCTTAAATATCCATCATCATCAATGCTCCACAAAATGAATTCTGCAATTTCTTTTTTGTCGTCAGGAAGGTCAAGCAAATGTAATTGTTCAAGCAAGAAATCATGAAGGGTACTTTGTGCTTTCGGCTCCCGATAGGGACCGTCTTCGTCCTCATCCGTCACCCTTCTGCCCTGCCAACTATAATACTCTTCTACTTCTTCTGGCGGAAGGAAAGAAGCAGGGTCATCTTCAGCATCATCCGTTGATACAGTGTTCTCACTAAATTCCTCGTTTTGGTAGTTTTCCGCTTCTCTGTCTTGAAATTGTTGTCCATCGTCAACTACTTCTACCTCTTCCAAAGCAGGATTGTCTTCTAACTCTCCCCTGATATAGGAATGAAGTTCAAGAGCTGGAAGTTCAAGCATTTTAATAGTTATAAGTTGCTGTGGTGTGAGGCGTTGTTCAAGGCGCTGCTCCAACCTATGACCTCGTTTTCCTATACTCACCATACCTTAATTTAGTCTTCAAATTAAAATTAAGCAATTATGGAAAAAGTTCACCACGTTTATATTTCCCAGTTTTCAGATTATGAAGGGCAGGAAGTCCTACTTAAAGGATGGGTTGCCAATAGACGCACAACTAAAAATGTCGTTTTCGTAGTCTTCAGGGACGGAACTGGCTTTACACAATTGGTTATTGATAAAAATCTGGCAGGCAAAGAAGCATATCAGAAAGCAGACAAACTTGGTCTGGAAACCGCTATTGAAGTAAAAGGTAAAGTAGTAAGAGATGAACGCCAAATAGGAGGGTTTGAAGTTCACGTTACTGAATTTAAAGTCATTGGTCCTTCGGAAAACTATCCAATTGCCAAAAAAGAACATGGCATAGATTTTCTGCTTGACCACAGGCATTTATGGCTCAGGCATCGCAGACCATGGGCAACAATGCGTATCCGCAACGAAGTGGTATATGCAATACACAAGTTCTTTCAAGATAGAGGTTTCTTGCAGTTAGATGCTCCTATATTTACTGCCAATGCTTGTGAAGGTACAACAACGCTCTTTGAAACCGATTTCTTCGGTGAACCAGCATATTTATCTCAATCTGGGCAACTTTATGGTGAAGCAATGGCTATGGCATACGGCAAAATATACGTTTTTGGTCCCACTTTCAGAGCAGAAAAGAGCAAGACAAGGCGTCACCTTGCTGAATTCTGGATGGTGGAACCAGAAATGGCATTCTATGACCTTGACATGACAATGGACTTAATGGAAGATTTCGTAAAGTTTCTAATTCAACATGTTCTGCAAAACAGACAATTTGAATTGTCTTTGTTAGATCGTGACACCACAATACTGGAAAGCTCTGCGACAAAGCCTTATCCAAGAATAACTTATGACGAAGCAGTGGAAATAATAAAAGGGACTCGCAAAGTGAATGGCAGAAGTTCTCTTGACGTTTTGAAGGAAGACCTTGCCAAAGCACATGAAGAAATCAAACAATTAGAGGAAGAAGAAAAGGCTCTGGAAAAACAACTTGAAGCACCTGGATTGGGCGAAAAGAAAAAGGCACGGCTACAAGGGCAACTTGGCAAAGTGAGAGAACGCCTTCACAAACTCAGAGAACGAGCTAAAAATATACCTCTCTGGATTGAACAAGCTGAAAACTTTCCCTATGGAGACGATTTCGGCGGTGCCCACGAAACAGTCCTGACACGCCTGTTTGATACTCCAATAATGGTTTACAAATGGCCTCGTGATATAAAAGCATTCTATATGAAACCGTTTGAAGATGACCCCAACTTTGTTAAAGGTGTTGATATGCTTGCTCCAGAAGGGTATGGCGAAATAATTGGTGGAGGCGAGAGGGAAACAGACCTGAACGCTTTGCTTGAACAAATCAGGAAACATCATTTACCAGAAGAAGCCTTCCAATGGTATCTGGACTTGCGTCGCTATGGCTCAGTGCCCCACTCTGGCTTCGGCTTGGGACTGGAACGATTCATAGCATGGATGGCTGGGCTTCACCATGTCAGAGAAGCAATTCCATTCCCGAGATATTACGGCAGACTGACACCTTAAAGAGTCTCCATTAAGCATAATGTAATTCACTTGGTCATTTTCACATCCGAGTTTTAACTGGCAACACACCGTAAATGCAGTTAATTCATGCTTTCTCTTGAACATATGAACATATAATAATTTTTTAGTGTTATAATAACAAGTTTACGAATTTAATGATGACAACTAATGCAATATAAATAATAACGGTGTTAAGATGGGGTTCAGAATCAAAAGTTG
>WFXT01000062.1 GCA_015490475.1 Bacteroidota bacterium | reverse complement strand
ATCTGATTGACACTCCGGGCATTAAGGAATTTGATGTTCCAGGGCTCAACAAAAGAAATTTGAGAGAACTTTACCCAGAATTCAGAGAAATCCAGGACTTATGTAGGTATAGTGACTGCCTGCACGTTAATGAGCCGGATTGTGCTGTGAGAGATGCAGTGGAAAAAGGAAAAATCCCACAGTTCAGATATAATAACTATCTCCGAATTCTTTCTTCCTTGCCTGATTAAGAGTTTTGATTTATTTGCAAATGCACGTAATTTTACGTTTTTGAAAGATATGGCAAATAAACGACACAACGTTGGTTTTAAGGTTGTAACACTTCTTTGGACCATTATCATTCTCTTTTCATGCCGTAAAGAACTTGAAAATCTCAATAAACAAGCATGGACTCCAGAAATTGGTATTCCTCTCTTCTACTCAAAAGTGACTGGTTCTGACATAGCCTATGACTGGCTCAAAGCAAGTTCTGTCGTCATTGATTCTTCTCAAGTCATAACAGTTATTTACGAAAGCAAAGGAAAAAATGTTAACTTATTGGATAGTATGTTCTTTAAACCATGGAAAACAAACAACATACTCTTAGGCGACATAATCATTCCCTTTTCTACTTCCTCTACTTTCATATCCTTTGGAAAATTTAGCGATGATTTTACTACACATATTAGGGATAGCATCTGGAACAATCATGGCTCTACAACAATGCTACCCAGTTTGAATAATGAAAAATCACTAAACAATGTGCTTAATGGCTTTTCACAACTTGAAAACGTCAATTTTATTCACATATCATCTGGAATCCTTACGCTAAACGTAACAAATGTTTTGCCTTATACTTTTTCTGCCTTTATTGACATAATTGACGCAAGTGGGATTTCCATTATTGATTCTCCCATATACGTACAATCTTTGGCATCAGGAACTGTGTTTTCCTACCAATTCAACTTAATAAACAAAAGAGTAACGCTCCCATTAAAGATAGAGTTTTACAATATTTATGCTCCTGAGGTGTTTGCAATGGTTGACACAGCCAATCAGGGCATAAGCATTAAACTTGAACTATCACAGACAAAACTAAGTGGAATAAAAGGACAATTTCAGAATCTTATGATAGGTGCCACCCAATTTACTATTGCTCCGCATCCTTTGTTTCGCCTTAATGTTGTTGATGGTGAATTGAGAATGCAACCTCAATGCTTCTCATGTGTTGATATTGAATTCAACATTACACTTCCGTCAGTAAAAGCAAATGGTCAACCTCTAAACTTTTATGCAACAGACAAGACGAACAACAGAATAAACGTTTCAAATACTCAATGGATATTTCCATTTCCAAGCACTTTACCCGCTGAAATAAAAATCTCCTCATCATCTCCCAATGGATTATATTACTCAAGAGATACCGCACTATTTTACTTAGCCCTTGACATCAAAAGCCTCAAAAGTGGCTCCTTTATGCCAGCAATTAATGAATTGAGCCTTGTTGACACAATGCCAATACCTTTCTTTGCTAAAACGCAGGGCAACGCCGAATTTATGGAACCCTACATGGAAACTAATTTTATCAACAGATTGATGTGCAAAGTCACTTCCTCAATAAGCAACATTATCAATTCTAATGGCGACTATTTAATTAGTCCATACGTTGGTCAATTTATAATCTTAGACCCTGCTCCAATGGACAACTTTACTGCTCAGAGTTTTCTATTTGACGTAAACAACAGCAACATCAAGACCTTTGTTAATAACCAGCCAGATCTTGCATATTCAGAACACATTTTAATCTTTGATGACACAGTAAAAGTGTTGGAAAACAACCAGTCTGTAGAGGTAGTTTCTTCTCTGGCACTGCCTTTTAAAGGAAGTGTTTCTGGACTTATTGCTTCTGACACAACCATTTTGCAAGCAGACATTCTTGAAAACACCAAGGAAGCAACACTTTACATCACTGCCACCAATTATTTTCCTTTAAAAACTAAAGTTTTCATACTATCTGCCTCCCTTCCAACAGATACAATTGCAGTAATAACAATTCCTCCTAATACCACTCAAGAAAACAGGCTAATAACAGAGGTATATTTAAATGAAGATGCTATTCAAAGATTAAAAGGCGACAAAAGAGTAATCATAACTGGAATTTTTGACTCACCAGACGGCAATCCTCAAATAACCATAAAATCTTCACAATATTTTGAGATCCATGCGGGTGTTAAGAGCAGGACTGTTATTGAGTATTAGTGTTTGGTGTGCTGGGCAGGAAGCAATTGAATGGCGTCCTCCTGCCTATCTGGGCTGGTATCCTACCCCTATATTCTTTTCACAATATAAGATAGAGTTACGGTCAGAGGTTTATGGTGGCTTCGTCTCCTCAAATATCGTGTATCGTGATGTTATAAAACCTTCTGATTCCGTTGAAGGAACTTATGACTTGACAGTGTCATCTGCGATAAATAAGATAATTGACAGGAATTATCTAAATGGTGCAGTAAAACTTTCTCCTCTCAAAGTTATGTGGCAATTTAAACCCCATTGGCAATTAAATGTTGATTTTGGATACAATATCTTTTTGCAGAGTTATGTTTCCCGAGACCTTCTTGAAGTTTTGTGGTATGGAAACGCCCCTTATAGAGGAGAAACCAAAAAACTTGATGCCTCTTTTAACTTTTTGAAGTATTATTCGCTATCCATAGGGATAACGAGACAATTCTCTGTTTTCACTGTTGGCTTTGCCACCTCTATAATCATGCCTAATAGCGTTTTCTATACCCTATCAAATGAAGGTGAAATATTCACTTCTTACTACATTGATACTCTAAGATTGCGGTTAAATTATGAGTTTCTGCAGGGCAACAACTTGGGTATGTCACCTCGTGGAATAGCCTTCTCTGGCGGAATTGCCTATCAACCTATCGCAGAATTGTTCCTGTATGCCCACTTTTCCAATGTCGGCTTTATAACTATCCCGCAACAATCAACACAGATTCTTAAAATTACTTCTAATTCAACATACACAGGCACTGCACTAAACGACCTAACTATTAAAACTATTTTATACGACACGCTGAATCTTGATGCAGTAGTTGACTCAGTGCGTAGTCTGGTCAATGTGGACACTTTACCTGTTGAAAAGAAAAGCATACCATCGCCTCTCATAGTTGGAACAGGTTTGTCCTATCAATTAGACAGGTCAACACATTTGTGGGCAGACCTACAATTGATGAAATGGAAATGGGCGGAAATATTAGCATCATTTGGAATAAGCAAGCAAATAAACTCCTTCTTGATTATGTCCATCTATTATGCCTATAAATTCAGGTATCCATACAACCTTGGAATATCTGCTTTGATTCACATTTCCCCCAGATTGGAAATACGCTTTAGTTCTGATAATATTCTCGGCTTGGTCGCTCCTAAGTTTGCCCGCTCTGCTCACGCTACTGTAGGTATCAGGTATATGACAGACCCTGCTTTTAATAAGAAAGTCCAGCAAATAGTGCTTCCTAAATTCTGAATTAGCAACAGACAGGTCATCCCCTGAGTCCTCCATTTAAATGAATCTTCATAGGTTTGCAATAACAATTTTTAGGGTATGGCAGTAATAGGTAAACTGAGAAAACGGGCTGGTCTTGTAGTCGTGATGATAGGTGTTGCAATGGGCTTATTTGTGCTAATGGATGCATTGAGAACGTCCTTTATGGGACAGGATGATACAGTTGCAATAATTGATGGAGAAGAGATTTCCATTGTAGAATATCAAACAATACTTGACAAAGTGAAGGAAAGGTTCAGGTTCTTTCAGGGCGAAGTGCCCCTTGAAATGGAAGAACAAATTCATCAGAACGCATGGGAAATCCTGCTTCTGGAAAAACTCATTAAACCTCGCCTTCAGGAAATGGGTATTGATGTCACAGAAGAAGAATTAAGTTATGCCCTCACATCTGACAATCCGCATCCCTTAATCAGGCAACAATTTACTGACCCCCAAACAGGTATTTACAATCCTCAATTTGTTCAAAATTTCCTTGCATACATCCAACAAAACCCAGAGAGCAGAGAGGCAGAATATTGGAATCATTTACGTGATTTAATATACTATGACCTGATAAGACAGAAATATGTTGGTTCTGTAACCAAAGGGTGGCATGTTCCTGCATGGTTTGCTCAGGAAGCACAGGTGGAAGCACTCTCTCGGGCAACAGCACAGGTGGTTTTTGTCCCTTATTCCGTAATACCAGATGATAGCGTCTCCTACACGGAAGAAGAACTCAATGATTTCATTCAGGACAAATTCAGAGAATTTGCTTTGCGAACCCCAATGAGGTATGTGTATTACGTTGCTTTCCCAATAGTGCCGTATAAAAGAGATTCCGTTCTTGCTCTGGAAACAATCAACGAATGCTTAAAACAGTGGAAAGACATTCCACCAGAGGAAGAGGCAGACTTTATAAGGCGATGCTCGGAACAGGGTTGGGATGATAGGTATTTCCACAAGGAACATCTTGGAAATTCATTATATACTGATTCTTTCTTTGTGCTTCCCGTTGGAACAATTATAGGTCCTTATGTGGACATGATAGGCGACCAACCTGCATACATTGCCCACAAAATCATTGACAGGAAGGAAGTGCCTGACTCGGTGGAATTCAGGCAAATTTTCATTCAAGCCATTTCTCAAAGTCAGCGTGAACGAGCCAGAGAGTTATTAGATAGCATAATGGAAGCGTTAGGCACAGGGGAAGTTCCTTTTGACAGCCTTGCTGTTAAGTTTTCGCAGGACCCCGGCAGTGCCCAACAAGGAGGGTATGTAGGATGGGTAACTGCAAATGTTCTGTTCCCAGAATTGCGAAATGAAATCCTTTACAAAGGACGTCAACCGGGTGATATGTTTATAGCAGAAAGCCGTGCAGGGCTTCATCTTATAAAAATTGAGAACTTTGCAAACATAAAGGAAGGTGTTAAAGTAGGTACTATTGTAAGGTTCATTACAGTAAGCGATGAAACGCTATCCGAAATCCTGAACGAGGCAAGCCAATTCTACACTACTGTAAGCGAAAATCCTGATTCTTTCATCCAAATTGCCCAGAGAGAAGGTTACAACCCTCTCAAAGCACGTCTATTCCCAGAACAATTTAATATCATGGGCTTGGGGTATGCCAGACCATTAGTGCGTTGGGCATTCTTAAACGATGAAGGGGACCTTTCAGATGTTCTGGAATTGGACAAAGCGTTTGTAGTAGCCTACTTGCACAAAGCATACGAAAAAGGAGAAATACCAGATGAAGACATAAGAGAGATGGCTCGTCAGAGATTAATAAACATCAAGAAACAGGCTATCTTGATGAAGAGGCTCAGAACTGCCAAAAGCCTTGAAGACTTTTCCACACTGACGGAAATGCCAATCCAAAGTGCAACCTTTTCGTTTCAGCAAGATTTTGTTCCTGGTGTTGGCATGGAACGTAAATTTATAGGAGCAGCATTTGGAGTAAGTCCCGGAAGTGAGATACCTATTGTGCTGGGAGATAATGGTCTAATAAAAGCTAAAGTTGAAAATATTGATGTGCCACAGGATTTCTCAATTGATATTTACAGGCAACAACTTTTGAATTCGTGGAATGTTAGAGTTCAACAGAACTGGTTAAGAGCACTGTCTTACTATGAAGAAGTTGAGGACCTTCGGTATCGTCACTTTTAGTCTTCTGATTTTGTTGTCGGGCTGCACAGAGCAGTTAGAATATGTTGATGGTAAAGTTATTCTTGTAGATTCAACATTAAAAGCAGATTCAACGATTGTGGAATGGTTGCAACCATTTGCCGACAGTATTAACAAGGCATTGAACGACACAGTAACTCTGTTAAAAGCGACCTATTGTAAAGATGACTCTTTGGGACATCTTATAATAAGGCAATTTGAACAGGCTGTCTTGCCTTTGCTCTCTGACTCCCCAGCACTGATAGTGCAAAATAAAGGAGGAATAAGAGTGTCCTGTTTGAATGCAGGTCCACTACTGCTGAAAGACCTTTACAAAATAATGCCTTTTGAGAACATGGTTGTTATGCAATGTCTACCACAAAGCACTTTTGACTCCCTGATAAACATAATTCAATCACGAGGTTGGTATGCAAAAGTCTATTACCGGAAATGTGATTCCTGCTGTTTAGTTGTATTATCTGATTACCTTGCTACCGGTGGTGATGACCTGCCATTCCTTAAAAGATTTGATTTTGTCCCTTTGCAAAATCTTCTGTTGAGAGATGCATTCCGAAAAGGATTTGAAATACCGGATTGATATTGGCAGACGAAAAACTATTCAATTTTTGCTTGGCTCCTCTACTCTACCCCTATGGCTACCTTCTTGCTTGCCTGCCCCAACAGAACCATTAGCCATATTACACACAAATGATTGGCACAGCCATTTTGAACCATTAAAAAATGGTAAGGGAGGAATAGGACGACGACTGACTCTAATAAAACAGCTACGAAAACAATATCCTCTAAGCATTCT
>WFXT01000061.1 GCA_015490475.1 Bacteroidota bacterium | reverse complement strand
GTACATGAGTCCTTCCTACAAAAGAGACCATGACCAAAACAGATTATATATGCACATGGAAGGCAGGAAGGTATATGAATTTGCACTTCGGGAAGTACCTTCTGCAATAAAAAGTCTTCTTGACAAACAGGGAATTCATCTTAAGGATACGAGTATGTTACTTATTCATCAAGCAAATGCTAAAATGGACCATGCAATCCTGAAAAGACTCTTGAGACTATATGGCATGAAAAAGCCACCACGAGAATACTACATGCCAATGACTATTCAAACCCTCGGCAACAGTTCGGTCGCAACAATACCCACCATGATTGCTTTAATAAGGCAGAAAAAACTACTCCCTTATGAGTTTGAACCCGGCGATATTGTCATTATGGCTTCTGTTGGTGCAGGAATGAATATAAATGCAATGCTGTACAAATGGTGATTACACAATTTGTTCAATTGTCTTTATAACATCGTCGTAATCTGGTTCCTGAGTTATTTCGGGAACAATCTGAATATATCTGATTGCGCCATCTTTATCCACTACAAATATTGTTCTGGCAAGTAATCCTGCAAGTGGTCCTTCTTTTATCTCAATTCCATAGTTACGCTTAAACTCTCCATATCTAAAATCAGAAGCAACGATTAGATTATCTACGCCTTCTGTTGTGCAGAAACGCTTTGAAGCAAATGGTAGGTCCATTGAAATTACCACTGGAAAAATCCCTTCTTTATTAGCGATTAACTCATTAAATCGTTTTGTTTCAGTGGCACAAACAGGTGTGTCAAGCGACGGAACAGTAATTAATACCTGAACTTTGTCCTTTGAGCCTCCAACCTCTATTTCTTGAAGGTCGGTTGTTACGACACGTGCCACAGGTGCCTTATCGCCAACTTTCAATTCAATGCCGTTGCCTATTTGAACTTCCTGTCCCTTGAATTTTACTTTCATACCTGTTTATATTTAGTCTAATAAACGCTTATTAAACCTATCTTGTTGCATTTGCCATCAATACACATAAACATGGCGTTTTCAGGAATGATTGCCTCGCCTGCTTTTCCATCCCATAATAGCCTGCCATCGGCAGAATAGAACTGAATAAAGACAGGTTGGTCACACATAGCTACATTGCCTTTAACTATCTTACATTGTTCGGGAAACGCAGAAATCTCCTGAACACCAACTATTCCTCTGCCGACAATAAAATCAATAGTATCAGTCTCTCCATAAGTTAGCAACACTTCTGCAATAAACGTCGTATCCTGTAAAGACACAGTTATTTTATATACCCCGGAATCTGTAAATCCTCCTTTAACTATTCCTGCTCCATTAGTTACACCATTAACGTAAGTCTGACCTGGCGAAAGAATCCTGACAGGCACTCCCCAGGCTGGCGTGCCATTTACAGAATCCTCAAACACTCTAACGTATATACGAACAGCAGGCTTCCACCTGGATCTCAGAACAAAAAGTCCCTGTTCCATATCAGAAGCAATAATTATGTCATCGTTGAAAAAAGGAAAAATTCCCCAACATCCTTTAAAATCGGAAGAATTAAACGGACTCGTATCGTACCATGCTACTTCAACAGGCAGATCTGGCACCCTTACATCAGCAACCACAACACCGTCCGTATAGTAGGAAATGTATATAAAACCATCCTTATAAAAGACATTATGTGGTATTACTGGATTCCTACTTGATTTGAATGTTGCCACCAGAACTGGTGTGATCGGTGAAGAAATATCATATATACCTATCGGTGCTCCACTAGTTTCATCCGTAGTAAACAGATATTTCCCGTCATCGCTAAGCCATACGTTATGCGTAAATTGATCTGGTGTTACTACACTACCCACATAGGAAAAAGTATTTGTATTGCCATCAAACACAGACGCCGCCGCCCTACCCACATATATATGTCCTCCCCATATTGTGTCATTTCTAACAAATCCATCGTGTATATAAGGATCAATGCCCCCTCCAATAGCATAATCCGTAATAAACCTAGGGGTGTCTGGATTGCTAAGGTCAACAACATAATTATTTCCAGGCGTAGAACCCCACAACCACGCCCTCCCCTTCTCATCAATGAAAATATTATGTGAATTTTGAAAACCTCCGGGATATGTATTGCGATATCTAACCCTATTGCTATCTGCTAAGGTTCTCAAATTAACTATCTGTAGTCCACTGGCAGAACCACTATATACAATATCGTGAACTATATAAAGCCTATCATTCCAAACTTTCATATCTCGCCATATACTACCTGCACCTGGAACAGTATCAATTAATACAGGATTGGCTGGATCAGTAATGTCAAACAGATATGTTGACGAATATCCCCCAACAAAGGCAAATCTGCGACCTGTAATGCTATCTTCCCAACCCCATATATCATTTGCATATGGTAATGGGTATTGACTTAGTAGTTCAATATTCCATGAACCGTCCTGTGCGTGCAATGTTACGATAGATGCAACAAGGAAAAGAACTCTAAGACTTCTCATTTACCTTTTTATGGTAAACTTAGGAAAATTATCTTTCGCAGAGAAATATTAAAAGAGAAGAGTGACTTAAGGCAAAAAAGACCACCCCCTTAGGGGATGGTTATTTAAACTTATTGTTCGTATTCGTCTTCGTTAAAGAAGAACTCATCCTCACTGATGTAATCAGGCCAGATGTCTTCTATTCCTTCGTAAACTTCGTCATCATCAAGTTCTTGAAGGTTTTCAATGACTTCCAGGGGTGCTCCAGACCTGATGGCGTAGTCAATGAGTTCCTCCTTAGTGCAGGGCCATGGAGCATCCTCAAGGTAGGAAGCCAATTCAATCGTCCAATACATGGCTACAGGATTTTAACCTTCCTGATTAGGAATGTTATTATCTTTACGTAAAGTTCCCACCAAAGGTTTACTCTAACGGTCCTTTTTTTGTGATCGGTTATTTATCAAGAGGGTTTGCTTATCATAGGGTGTAATAAGCATTTTTATCGTCTGAGCTTCTCTACCTTTTACATTATAGCATTTGAAATGCAACAAACAAGGTGTTACAGAACATTTTTCAAGCTCTCTAACTCTCCTTCCTGTAAAATCATACACACCTACTAAATCACATTGCGATGCCATGAGCACATCCACAACTGGAACACTGGACACAGTATCGCTATCGGAACTAAGAACAAAGACCTGACTGCAGAACGTGTCCACATAGCAGAGGCTAAAACCATATATACATAGCATGCCAGAGTTAGGCACACATGCCGTATCGCCCGTTGTCAAATAGACAGAATCAAACTCCCAAACTAACGAGTCAGCATTTTGAGTAACTGCTACATAACACTTTCCATCAGAACCTATTCCAGAAAAGAGAACCCCGTGTTGATAAATCGTATCCCGTACTATTACACTATCAACATAAGCACAACCAAAGGTGTCAGTAACAAGAACAACATAAGTTCCTGGATTTTGGACCATGATTGCTTGTGCGGTGTCTCCCGTGCTCCATTGATAAGAGACAAATCCCTGATTGGCATAAATTGTAATTGTATCTTCTGAACATTTACTTACATAGTGTTGCGAAATAATATCATTTGGTTGTGGATAGGCATATACAAACACTGTGTCAAAGAACCTACAACTGTAAGAATCCACAACCTGAACAATATACTCACCTGGGGAATAGATAACAATGCTATCTAATGTGTCACCCGTATTCCATTCATACCAGAGAAAATGTGTGAATGCTCCAATAATGACACTGTCGTTCCATGAACAAAGCATAAATGAATCTTGAAGCAAAACAGGTCCTACAGGGTAATTAGCTACATAAACAGTATCAGGATGTATACACCCTTGAGAATCGGTTGCCGTCACCAAATACATCCCTTCATAGAGAACAGATACACTTTGAGTGGTATCGCCGGTGTTCCATTGATAAAAGATGCCGTTAATAGCGGTCAAAGTGATGGTATCATTAAAGCATTTAAAGATAGTATCTCCCGTAAATGAGGGCATATATACTCGTTCCAGGACTAAAGTTGAATCTTTCCACCAACATCCGAATGAATCTATAACATAGACGGTATAAAATCCCTGCATGGACACAGTTATTGATTGTCCTGTGTCTCCAGTGCTCCAACCATAGAATATATATCCAGAGTCTGCGACGATGGTAATTGAATCCTGATAGTAGCATTTATAGGTGGTATCAAGTGCTATTATTAGGGTTGTATCTGGAACGGGATAGTCAACAACGATGACAGTGTCGGGAATTGTGTATGTGCATCCATCGGCAGTGGACGTCACATTAACCCAATATTTTCCTGGAGTAACTACGTCAATTGTTTGTGTTGTTTCACCTGTGCTCCATAGGTATGCAGAACCGCCTGGTCCAGCATCTAAAGTAACTGTATCTCCCTTGCATTTATAAATAGTGTCAGGAAGATTAGGGACTACAGGTTGTCCTGACGGCATTTCAGGATTTGTCCAGCGTGTTCTAAGCCAAGGAGCCTGTCTCGGGTCGCCATATTCATTACCACCGTAGAATGGGTCTTCATACCAAAATGTATCAGGATACTGTGTATATGGCACTGCATTTATGACATTGGGGTCATTGCTATAAATCACCCAAGGAATAGTAGCGGTATCAAAATTCAAGCGTCCATTCCTACGTTCAATAAATCCATCAAAGCGAATTCTAACGCCGTCCTCACCTGAATTTTTCATAGCGTGTGAACCTCCATCAACACCTATCCTTGGATGTGAAGGATCATAAAGGTCTTTTTGAATATTACACCATGTTTCAATAGTTATGAGACCATGTGCACTATACCCTACATGAGTAGGTACACCATTGATAGTGTATACAAAGTAAAACTCCCAATCATGCTCGTGATTATTCAACCAATCATTATCGGCATAATACAGCCAATATTGATGAACACGCCACGGATAGATATCAACGTAATGGTAGTATACAGCTGGCCTCTGGTCATTGGGTCCACGACTTGAGATTCCGGTTCTACCAGTTCCTGTTATATTATACCCTATGGCATACGGTATTATATTTTCCAGATTATCTTCTGGATTTATCTGTCCATCGTTATTGGCGTCTTGTGTAGTATTAAAATCAAAACGAACAGGAAAAACATTTTCAACCTGCGTCGGCAAAGAGAAATCTTCACCGTCAAATTCAAGAGTAGCAAGATACTTGTATGGGTCAATTGGGTTTTGAGCTTCAGAAATGCCTGCCAATGTTAAGGCAAGCCCCATCGCCAAAGGTAGTGCCCTCATTGTCGTCATGATTAAAGATTTAACTTTTTACAACATTCCCCATGTTTTTCTATCAAGGGTTCTGTATTGTATTGCTTCTGCCACGTGTGTTGCGTTTATTTCATCGGAACCGTCCATGTCTGCTATAGTTCGTGCCACACGCAGAATTCTATCATGGGCACGAGCAGACAGTCCAAGTTGCTCTATCGCCCCTTCTAATAGACGAGAAGCACTGTCAGTAAGGTTGCAAAACTTCCGGATTAGTCTTGGCGACATCTGAGCATTTGAATAAATTCCGGGATAATCTTTAAAGCGCCTGGTTTGGATTTCCCTTGCCTTCAAAACGAGTTCTCTAAGTTGATCACTGCTTGTAGGCTTTGT
>WFXT01000060.1 GCA_015490475.1 Bacteroidota bacterium | reverse complement strand
TTCCATTCACTTTTGAAGTAAAACTCTCCAGCAACCACAAAAAGTACGCTCATATTCTTTAAAGGGTCTGTGGCGGCTGCTCTGATCAACAAATCAAGTCCTTTATAAGGTCTAATAGCTCCAAAAAACAAAACAATAGGTTTATCAAGTGGAAGATTCAGTTCTTTACGTGCTTCTTCACGAGTAACAGCAGAAGGATAAAAGTCTAAAACAGGATGCACAGCAAATTTAATTGGCTTTTGAGTCAACCCCTTCAATTTAGAAGCTGATGCTTCTGACATTGTAAGAAATCCATCCATAATGTCTATGAAATAAGCATTCAACACTTTATCCACAATAGATGGCTCGTGAGGAAAAGGATTATCAACAAATCCTATTTTGATAATCTTATTACTTATCAGTCTCGCTATGGTTCCATAAGAAGGTGCTAATTGTGGAATCCAATACCTAAACACAACCATGTTGGGTTTAATACGGTTTATTTGTCTTGCTACACTAAACCAATTGACAGGATTTATGGTGTGCACCTTTCTTTCAATATGTATCGGATAAAAAGGAGGCGTGTCCCTAAATTGTGTCTTACCTGGAAACAAAAATTGTGGATACAAAAGTTTAAATGTCCATGCCTTAATTTCTACACCTCGTTCTTGCAACTCGTACACAAAACGTTCACCTGTAACGGCAATACCTCCCCGATATGGATGTAATGGCCCTATATAAACTATTCTCAACTTGCTTTTTGAAGTAAAATTATATCTTAGGCAGTTTAACACCTATTCTTTCCAGTCTCATTCTACGCTCCTGGGTATCCAAACTGGAGTCCACAAGAATCTTTATTATCTCAATCTCAATAGCCGAGAGATGGTCAACGCGCAAGAGCAGTTCACGACGACGCCTGCCCCTGCTATCTTGCCAATACTTCACAAGCCACTTCCACTCATAAACACGTTCACTACCTTTTTTCCTGAATGTTTCAACGCCAATTCTCATATTTGCAGACCCTTTCCATTCATTTATCTTAACGATAGTTATTCACAGTAAGGTTCGTATTAACTGTTTAATTGAGCGCTGAGTCATATCTTTGTAGGAAAATGCATTAATTAATGGACAGAAAAAAACTCGTGATCAGGGTTGTTAATATAGTACTTACAGTCATTGCGATATATCTTGCTTATGCCCTTGGTAAAACGTTAATAGAACCTGTTCAGGCAAGAAAGATTACAAAACAACGCTATAAAGAAGTTATTAAACGATTGGAAGCAGTGCGAGAAGCACAAATGATATATAGGGAAATACATGGTAAGTTCGCATCAAATTGGGATTCTCTTGTTAACACAATAAAATACGATACTCTCATTGAAGTTAAAGTCATAGGGAACCCAGACGATACTACACAGGAAGTGACATATGATACCCTTTATATTCCCGCTATCCAAGCATATTATGAACGCATTGGGAACAACAGAGTGGAACCAGATTCTTTACCATTCATTCCATTCAGTGGGGGCAAGAAATTTCAGTTGGCTGCTGGTTTCATAGAAAAGGGACGTGTTCGTGTCCCTGTTTTTCAAGTAGTGGCACCAGACACTGTTTTCCTTGCTGACCTGAACCCTGACTACATTGACCAAGAACATGCACTAATTCTTGGCTCCCTTACGGAAGCCACATACACAGGCAACTGGCGATAATGAAATTGAAACGTGCTAATTCATTCCTGCATAAGAAATTTCGCAAATTTCAAGATAGAAGCCGATATTCAATCCTCTGGGTGTTACATCATCAGGTCATAATTCTTGAATTTAACAAAGACCACATTCCTATCAGGATAGATACATGGACACCAAAATCAGAACATATTGAGCATAATGAAATTCCTGATTCATGGTTCTTGCTGGCTAAGGAAAGCAAATATGCTCCTTTGAAGACAGTGGTGCAATGTTCTGACATGTGGCTGATTACCTGTAAACCTTTTCAAGAACCCTATGAACTGCTCAAAATTGATTACAACAGACTCATTAGCATTGCCCTCAAGGACAACCTATGGTTTTATTTCATGGTAGAAAAATCCTGGGAACACTTCAAGCAAACAGGGGCTGTTATTACACATATTGCAGAATCACTATTTCAACTATGCACAACCAATCCAGATACACTGGTCTCCTTCAAAGAAAAACACTTTTTGTGGATGGCTTTTTTTGCCCCAAGGAAAAATTTTTTCTTTTTCAACCGATTTGATGTAGAAGACGCTAAAGCATGGTTATTCTGGCATTTGCATGTTGCCAAATTGCTCAACTTAAAGTATCGTTTCCTTCCATTAAACGTCCCGGACGACTGGACTAAGGAACTCAAGCAATATGGTGAAATAATTAGAATACCTGCACCAATTAAAAGGAACAACTATGAACCTAACTTGCCCGTAGAACGTTATGTTTTAATGCTGAATTTCAAATAGATGCGAATAGTTAGTGGACGTTTCAAAGGAAGAGTCTTCCATCCTCCAAAGAACATTCCTGCTCGTCCAACTACGGATTTCGCTAGAACCGCACTTTTCAATATTATGGAAAACTATTTTGACTTTTCCAATCTGTCGGTATTGGATTTATTTGCTGGGACAGGATTCATCAGTTATGAGTTCATTTCTCGGGGGGTACCTCATGTCATAGCAGTGGAAAAAGACAAAAGGTGTGTTGAGTTCATCAAGAAAACTGCCAGAACACTCGGCATCTCGCAGCAATTGAAGGTTATAAAAATGGATGTTTTCAAGTTTTTAAAGGGGTGGTATGGGGCATTTGATATAATTTTTGCGGGACCTCCTTATCCCCTTGCTTCAGAGATAAAAAAGATTTATGACCTCGTGTTTCAATATGAGCGTCTGAACCCAGAAGGATGGCTTATTATTGAACATGACCGTCGTGTTGACCTATCAAACCTACCAGGGCTGGTGGACCAACGTCATTATGGGGCAAGCATTTTCAGTATCTTCGCTAATAAGTAAGTAATCCTCTTAAAAGAAAGCCAAACCATCATGCAAAAAAGAATTCTAATTGCTGGAACAGGGGCATACATACCTGATTTACGAATTACAAATGAACATTTCCTGAGAAAGACCTTTTACGACAAAGAAGGCAACAGGATTGTTCGTCCCGGCGAAGACGTGGTTAAGAAATTTGAAGACATAACTGGTATTAAAGAAAGACGCTATGCACAACCAGAAGAAATGACCTCTGACCTTGCAACAAAGGCATCGTTAGAAGCCATTGAAGATGCACAAATAAAGCCATCTCAATTGAATTATGTGGTTGTTGCTCACAACTTTGGCGATGTAAAACCAGATATGCCAACACTGGATATGGTGTCTTCCCTTGCATCAAGGGTGGCTAAAAATCTTGGCATTGACAATCCGGCACTTATAACATATGATATTGCTTTTGGCTGTCCGGGATGGATAGAAGCCGTTATAAATGTGATCAACAGAATGAAACCCGGTGAATATGCCCTTGTGGTTGGTGCAGAAACATTATCCCGTGTTTATGACCCCTATGATAGAGATAGTATGATTTTTAGTGACGGTGCTGGTGCCGTTGTTCTGAAAGCAATTGAAACAGAACAAGAAATAGGCTTTTTGGCATGGGAAAGCAGGTCCTATGCAGGTGAAACAGTTGATTATCTGTATATGAGTCCTTCCTACAAAAAAGACCATGACCAAAGCAGATTATATATGCACATGGAAGGCAGGAAGGTATACGAATTTGCCCTTCGGGAAGTGCCTTCTGCAATAAAAAGTCTTCTTGACAAACAGGGAATTCATCTTAAGGATACGAGCATGTTACTTATTCATCAAGCAAATGCTAAAATGGACCATGCAATCCTGAAAAGACTCCTGAGACTATATGGCATGAAAAAGCCACCACGAGAATACTACATGCCAATGACTATTCAAACCCTCGGCAACAGTTCGGTCGCAACAATACCCACCATGATTGCTTTAATAAGGCAGAAAAAACTACTCCCTTATGAGTTTGAACCCGGCG
>WFXT01000059.1 GCA_015490475.1 Bacteroidota bacterium | reverse complement strand
CTATAATATATGAGTTTGTTGATGACTTACACGATGAGATTTCTGGACCCAGGACAGACGAACTAATTGAGCTCTACAACTTCATGGTCAAGCAGAAAAACGCTGACTTAGTCATTGTAACCGCTAAAAAATTGCAGGACAAAGTTATTAACGATGGATTCCCACAGGAAAAAGTGCTATATCTTCCCAATGGAGTGGAAGTGACACATTTCCAGAATCCGACAGAAATCACTTTTACCGAAGAACTTAGGCAATTTCTTGACAAGTATCCAGTGATAGTTGGTTATCACGGGGCAATAGCACCATGGTTATGGTTTGATGTAATACAGGACTTAATAAACATAATGCGAGACGTGGGCTTCTTATTCATTGGACCATTATATGACATAAACAGGTTTCCTCTGCGGGGGGAAAATGTATATTGGACTGGCAAAGTTGACTATGAAATTTTACCTGCTTACGTAAAACACTACACAATAGGCTGGATTCCTTTCAAGCCGGGACCCATAGCACAGGCAACATCTCCTTTGAAACTGTTTGAATACTTTGCTTCAGGTAAACCTGTTGTGGTTACTCACGACATGATTGAATGCACACAATTTGATTTAGTTTTTTCAGGAAGTGGAACCACAGAATTAAAAGATGCTATTGAAAGGGCAATTTCAAAAAGCAATGATGAACAGTTCATAGCGCAATTAAAGGCTTTGTCAATGGAACACACATGGGAGCGACGTGCCCTTACCCTTGAGCAATTTCTTGCTAAGCACGGCATAATTATTTCCTAATTTGCGAATTTTAGTTTATTTTTATAGCATAATTGAAAGCAAATGACGGCAACAACCACAGAACAGAAGGTTAGCATAGATAAACAAACGCTATTAAAAGCCCTTCGTGAATACTTTGGATTTCATTCGTTTAAAGGCAAACAAGAAGAGGCTATTAGAGCCTTGCTTGAAGGGAACGATGTGTTTGTATTGATGCCCACGGGGGGAGGAAAATCTCTCTGCTATCAACTGCCTGCCCTTCTAATGGAGGGAACTGCCATCATTATTTCACCACTGATAGCCCTCATGAAAAATCAGGTTGACCTGTTCAGGTCTTTTATGGCAAAAGATAGTTATGCTCATTTCCTGAACTCGTCGCTGAGTGCATCCCAACGTCGTAAGGTCCTTGAAGACCTTGAATCGGGACGCACAAAGTTGCTTTACATAGCACCTGAAACACTTGGTAAAGAACAAACTCTCAACTTCCTGAAAAACATCAAAGTTTCATTTGTTGCTGTTGATGAAGCACACTGCATAAGTGAATGGGGACACGACTTCAGACCAGATTACAGGAACATCCGTCCCATGATTGATAGCCTTGAGCAGGGACGCATCCCTATTATGGCATTGACTGCTACTGCCACGCCCAAAGTGAGACTTGACATTGTCAAGAATCTTGGTATGAAAGACCCTGTGTTTGTCATTGATTCATTTAATAGACCAAATCTATATTATGAAGTAAGACAACGCCCCCCCAAAGAAGAACTAATAAAACAAGTTATTCAGATAATCCGACAACATGAGGGACAACAGGGAATCGTGTATTGCTTGCTTCGTAAGACTACTGAGGAAGTAGCAGAAATTTTGCAAGCCAACGGTATTAAAGCAGAAGCCTATCATGCTGGACTGGGTGCCAAGGAAAGAGCCTTACGACAGGACAGATTCCTAAACGACGAAACACAGGTAATTGTAGCAACTATAGCCTTTGGGCTTGGCATAGACAAACCAGACATCCGTTTTGTAATACACTACGACTTTCCCAAAAGTCTGGAAAGTTATTATCAGGAGACAGGGAGGGCAGGTCGGGATGGTTTGCCTGCCAGATGTATCGCTTTCTTCAGTTACACGGACATTGTCAAGCAAGAACAATTACTGAGAAAGAAAAACACTAATGAACGAGAAGTTGGATACTTGCTTTTGGAAGAAGTGGTTGGATACGTGGAAACGGGAATATGCAGGAGAAAATATATCCTGAACTATTTTGGAGAGAAATATCCTCATGACAAGTGCGATAATTGTGATAACTGTGTCAACCCACGAAAGGAGATAGATGTCACTAACGAAATGAAATTAATCCTTCAAACAATAAAAGAGACAGGAGGCAAACATCGTGCATTACATATTATAAACATACTTCGTGGCAAGAATACCTATGAAGTCAAGCAATATGAACACAATAAGGTTTCTACCTTTGGCAAAGGCAAAAACAAAGATTCTTACTTCTGGCACGCTATCATTCGCAAGGGAGTTGTTGATGGATATATCAAAAAAGAGATAGAGAACTACGGAGTTTTAAAGTTAACAGAACAGGGTAGGGAATTTTTACAAAACCCAGTTAAAATAACTATTCCAGAGCCTCGCACATATGAAGCGGGAGGCGTGTCTCTGAACAGTCAACGAAGTGTTCTTGACCCCGTCCTGCTGGACAAACTTCGTATGTTGCGTAAGAAAATGGCTAAGGAATTAGGAATTCCGCCTTATGTTATCTTTCAAGACCCAACACTTGAAGAAATGGCAACCTATTATCCAATAACTATGAAGGAATTAACTATGCTACAAGGAGTAACAAAAGCGAAAGCAGAAAAGTATGGAAAACCATTTATTGACCTTATTAAGCAACACGTTGAAGAACACGAGATTGAACGCCCAATGGATTTCACTTTGAAACAAAAATCTAACAAATCAAAATTGAGAATCAAAATACTAAACAGTATTGATAAACGAATTCCTCTATATGACATAGCAGAGTTGTTCAACATCTCTTACGACGAACTATTAACCGAATTAGAGAAAATGGCTATGGCAGGCAACAAAATAAACATTGATTACTTCCTTGACGAAGTGATGGACCCTTCCGATGAAGAACTGATATACGACTATTTTATGAACGCTGAAACACCTGATGTGCAAGAAGCCCTTAAGCATCTTGAAAAATATGACATAACGGAAGAAATGATAAGGCTTGTTAAAATCAAGATTTTCTCTGAAATGAGTTCATAGCACTATGGTGACGATTATAAAAGGTTATGGAGAAGGTATCCCTGTTGTTTTTCTGCCTCCTTTTCCCTTTGACTCTCGCTTCTGGCAACCGATAGCAGTTGAACTAAATAAAGTTGGGCTCAAGACACTGCTTGTGGAATATCCGGGCTCAGGCATCTTTAAAGATAAAGTTCCCAAGCCATATTCTTTAAAGGAATTAGCAGAATGGATAATTTCAGAAGTTGGCGAGCAGGCACATTATGTGGGCTTATCTATGGGAGGATATGTGGCTTTTAACATAGCCAGATATTTTCTGCCTTTCGCAAAGTCATTCATTTTTATGGCAACACATCCCTTCGCTGATTCTTCCGAGCAAATAAAGAACAGGGAAAGATTAATCAAACAGGTTCAGGATGGACGCAAACACTTCGTTTTCAGGGCATATTTTCCTTCTTTGCTGGCAAAAGAAACTTATCTAACAAATCCTACACTCTCGCACCAAGTCTGGCAAATGATGACCACGTCGTATTCCACATATGGTCTAATTGTTGCTCTTGAAGCCATGAAAAACAGGGAAGACCTCTCAAAACACCTTGAAAATATCAATGTTCCCACAACAGTGATTTTTGGCAAGGATGACTCCATTATTACTGACACTAACTGGACGGAACGTTTACCGAATAAAAAGGTTATTATAACAAAAGGAGGACACTTGTTCCCCCTTGAATACCCAGACCAAACCATTGACTATATACTAAAGCATTTTGAATGGTCAGGAAAGTAAAGTATTTAAAGGCTATCTACGGGCTTAGCATAACTTTTGCAATAATCGTTTATGCATCATGTAATAGGACACCTGCTTTTCCACCGGAACCAAGAATTCTATCAGTGACCGTGAACAAAACAACGATAAACACGGGCATAGATACAGACACTCTCAAAGTAATATTTGAGTTTACAGATGGGGATGGAGATATAGGACGCCCAGAAAATGATACAGTACCAGACGTTTTTATAACCGATGACCGAACTGGTTACACTTATGAATATAGGCTTCCACAAGTTGACCAATTAAGGGCTCAACGAGGGATAAAAGCCACTGCTATTATTGACATTATCGGGATTATTTCGTGTCGCCCATTCAGAAACTTT
>WFXT01000058.1 GCA_015490475.1 Bacteroidota bacterium | reverse complement strand
GAGGAACACACTGGACAACTTAAAAATGCGTATGGTGTCCATAGGTATTGATATGGTGCAGTTCCTTGAATTGAAAAAACTGGAAACAGAAATGCCGAGTCATAAAGGCATATAGAGGTGTCTTTTTGAATAGTAAAGACGGGTCTCGGCCACACAGTCACATCAACTGAATCAAACGATATGCAACCAGTAGAATCAACCGCTTTAACTATATATGTTCCTGAATGTTCTGGTAATGCAGGCTCTATAAATATATGGGAAGAGTCAACGGTGCTTCCATCAGGCAAATACCATGTGTATTGATAATTGCCGTTATCACCAATGACAAGAAAACTATCTTTACATACAGGAGCATTAGTCCACGGATTTAACTCGGGAATAGGATGAACAACAATTTGTTTGGTAATGGAGTCCTTGCAACCTACAGAAGAGGTCACAGTAAGTTTAACTGGATAGGTACCAGCAGAACTATACTCGTGATTCACTGTATCTGTTGACTGATAAGTGGTTCCATCGCCAACATCCCAGTTAACTAACAAAGGCACATTGTTCCATGGGTCAAAGGATTGATTAATGAACCGAGCAGTATCATACACGCAAATTGAAGAATCGCCAGTGAAATTAGTCACTGGCAGGGGATATACTACAGCAGTCGTGTAAGCAGTGTCAACACAACCGAGAGTGTCTTCTGCAATAACCATTACGTCATAAATTCCTGAGTCAGCGTATTGGTAATTGACTACTGCCGAACTTGTTACAACAGAGTCGCCATTACCTAAAAACCATTTGTATTGGCTTATTATATTGCCATTTAGCACATTAGTATATAATGTTGAGAAGTTACCCAGACATACAGAATCCCCACGTGCATCTATCTGTGGTGGGTCAAATCCAATAGGCAGTGATATGGTTTTCACTGTTTGCGTGTTTCCACATGAGTTGGGTAAAGCAAACCTTACAGTGTAAGTGCCTGATTGTGTAAGCGTTTCACATTGGTTGTTTGATATAAGATTGTTTGAAGGGTCGTACCATTCATACCATGCCATATCTGATGGTGCACATACGTTTTGAGGTGGTGGAGTGCAAGGATATACATCTACACCGAAATCAGTGTTAACACATTCAAGGTCAAAATAAGCATAAGCCCAATCAACACTGTATATACACCAGCGAACTTCCGCTTCAAACCTAACAGTTTGACCTATATATGGTGTGAGGTCAAGCCATATCGTTGTCCAAGGAATATAGCTTACATTGTAGCAACATTCACTACCACAGTTGGGATACTTACTTGTAGTCGTTGCAGAAGGAGCATTTGGAACACCTACGAAGCCAACATTTCTATCATAGTAAACAGTGTATTGAGGACATGAAAGAAGATTGCCATTTTGGTCATAAAAGCGAACGAATACTTTTGCAGCCTGAAACTCTTCATGTGGATAGTTAAGAACCACCATTGCCAGATTTAGCTTAAGAACTGCATTGTTAGGAGTTACTTGTATTGAACGCCAAATCCTACCTTGAAGAGCACTACCACACTGATCTGTGGCTACCTTCACAGAATGATTACCAATAGCCTGAGGAAATCCACCATAAGGGTCAACAGCCCCCGCATTCGTTATTTGAACATCACCAGAGAAGAACCAGCCATCCAGTGTCCCTTGCTCAAAATCAATATTGTAGCAAGGGTCTTGGTTTTGCGCCATGATGATTAGCGACACCAAAAGAAAGCCAACATGTTTTACCTGTCTAAACATCTCCTATATGCAAATATAGCAAATTTTATGATAAATGAAAATGGTATCCCTAATTTCTTCGTGACTTTTAAGAATTTCGGAAAAATTGGTTTGTTTACACAAGCAAGGTAGGCTTTACTTTGAAATAAAACAATTTGCTCATGATAAGAACGACTACTTTAAGCAATTCGCTTAAATATGTTATTCTTGTTTGTTTTATGGGACTATGGAATATGGCAACTTCAGGAAGTGCTCATACAATAGAAGGTGTGAGCGAAAGAAATTTATCAGCTCAGTCATGTAGGCATATAAAAGTCAATGAGTTTAATAGTAAAAAAGAAGTAGAAGCAGTGGTCATAATGGTAAATGTCGGCGCTTTGTTTTGAATATTGCGCAAGTGTTTGCTTTTTGCCTTTGTATCAGAAAATTTGCGTGTTAAGAATGTTTTTATAACTTTTTAGATTCTACTGCAAATTGGTTTTTTTGTTGCTCGCCTTACTCCTACGTTCGTATCAAAACAGGCATATATGAGAAAGGTCCTCACACTCGGACTATCTCACAAGTTGTTGTTTTTTGCTGTTTCACTTGTGATTAATGCCCAGCGAACGGGTATTGGAACGTCAACCCCATCGGCTCGTTTTCATATTTATACACCTTCCAATTGGTTTGATTCCGTATTTATGATAAGTCATGGTGGTACAGTTTTATTGAATATAACATCATCTGGTAGAGTTGGAATAGGGACGGCAATGCCCGGAGCGACATTTCACGTTGTGGGGACAGCACGGATTAGTTCTTTATCATCGGGTGGAAGCTTGCCGGCACTTATCATATCGGACAATCAGGGTAATTTGTCTATTCTGGCATTTCCAAACGATACAAGTAAATTCCTGCGAGGAGATGGGACATGGCAGAGTGTATCTGGGGACAACTGGGGTAGCCAGAGAGCGGTGACGAGTGGAGCGGTGACGGGCACAGGAGTGAGTGGTGATGCTATACGGTTGATTAATGGGACGTCGAGTGGACAGGTGTTGAAGTGGGATGGTAGTCAATGGGTGTTGGCAAATGACAGTGTAGGAAGTGGTTCTGACCACGACTGGTATAAGGTGGGTACCACGTCAGCACCATCCAGTATCAATGACAATATTTATACTCAGGGTAAAGTGGTAATTGGGACCAACAGTCCTATTGGTAGGCTTCATGTGGCAAATGATGGAATGATTTATGCCGAGGGTACAGTAGGTTCCGGGGATACAATTTCTAATGACGCTAAGACAGCATTTATATGGTATCCACGCAAAGCGGCATCGCGAGCCGGACAGGTTACCGGTACGGAATGGGATAATCAGTATATAGGTAATTTTTCTGTGGCTTTTGGCTATGGAACGAGAGTTGAAGGCTCATATAGCTCCATCCTGGGAGGCTATGGAAATGAGATTGTTGACACTGGTTCTAGATATAGTGTTATCTGTGGAGGAAATTTAAATTCTATAGCAATTGGAGGAGATACATCCTTTATTGGGAGTGGTTATTTAAATAAGATTTTTGCAGGATATGGTGTAATAGGTGGAGGAGCTGGAAACAGGATAAATGGGTCTTACAGCTTTATCGGAGGAGGAGAGAACAATACCATGGCAGGTTATAGTGTAGTAGCAGGGGGATATAACAATGGCGCAGGTAATTATGCGGTAGTTAGTGGTGGCAAAAATAATGATGCGGGAGGTACGTATAGCACAGTTGCAGGTGGAAGAAATAATTATGCAGGAGATACCAGTACGGTTGGTGGAGGTGCTTTTAACAGAGCTCAGGGTATTTATAGTACTATTTCAGGTGGTAGGATGAATTATGCCTGGGCGCAGGGCTCTACTATAGGCGGGGGGGAAGCTGATTCTATTGACTGGGGAGGGTACTGGAGTGTCATTGGGGGAGGTGATCATAATGGAATAACACTATCTGAAAGATCAACTATAGGGGAGGTACAAACAATAAAATAATAAATAGTGGTTATGCATTTATTGGAGGTGGGGCCGGAAACACACTACAGTCAACAATAGGAGCGGTGATAGGAGGAGGTTCTGGAAATTATTCAAATGGCTTTTATGCCACAATTGGTGGCGAAAAATGGAATACAGCTACTGGAGCTACCAGCTTTATTGGTGGAGGCAGCAGGAACACCGCCATCGGTGAGTTTAGTGTGATTACTGGTGGCTATGGGGACACAGCCCGTGGACGAGCAAGTATAATCGTGGGTGGGATTAGCAATATTGCAGATGGTGATTATTCTGTGGTTAATGGAGGTTGGAATAACAAAACTCAGAGTGACTATTCGGTCGTAATGGGACGAGGCATGGTTCTTGACACACTGGCAGATAGGACCTTCGTATTTGGCTACAATTCATCCCCTAACCCGCCGACAATTTCCACACCAGATGCCTTCCTTATTGGACCCAATGGCAATGTGATTAATGTGGCAATAGGCGCTTCCACGCCCAACGCCCGCCTAAGCATTCTTAACATGGGAGGTAACGATAATGTAAGTATTCTTTCAATGAGCGAAAACATTGATGCAGAATTTGTGTTTAAAGGTGATTTTGCGGGAGCAGGTTCAGGGTGTAACAGGTTACGACTTGAATCTTTCTGGACCAATGCAGTGATGGTATGGGAGGGAAGCGGCAACGTGGGATTGGGGGTTGCTAATCCTGGCTATCAGTTGCATCTTTCTGTGAACAGTGCTGCCAAGCCGGGCACCAACACGTGGACAGTTGTTTCAGATGCCCGCTTGAAACAGGACGTTAGTGCTT
>WFXT01000057.1 GCA_015490475.1 Bacteroidota bacterium | reverse complement strand
AAAGGGATTTGGTAATTCTGGCTCGCTCTCCATATTTTTTATTTCTTCATTAACAATGCTTTCCAGATCAACCTCCTGGGCATGTATAGTTCCTAATACCAGAAGGAAACAGAGAAACCACTTTCTCATACTCGTCATTTTTTATTTTGCCCAAATTGGCGGGGCACTGACTCCTTTACCATTAAAATGGCAAGAATTACACGCCCCTATCATTGTTTTGTATTGCATGAAAATCCTCTCTCCGTTTCCATTTACAACTGCAGGATACAACCCATCTCCCCAATTCACTGGTTCTGTAGTGTAAAAATTACCTAATGCATCAACCTCAATAACTGCCACCGGCTGTCCTGCACCCGGTGTTTCCCACAATTCAACAATGATATTTGGATAAGGTTCATTAGTACCCAATTTAGATACAGACCCTGCCACGGTAAACCACCCTTCTCCAGGACCTCCTCTGCGATGACATTCCATACAATCGGTACCCCAATTGTGACTTTCAGTGCCCCCCTGATAACTTACCCTTGCCTCATTCCACTCGTTATCTTCGCACCCAATTGATAAAAAAGCAGAGTATGTTACTAACAACACCAGTGATGTAACTATTAATTTTTTCGTCATGTACTTTTATTTACTTTGAACCTTTGGTATAAGGCACCATTCTAAACCACAAAGTTACTTGAACTGAATCTGCGGCGGTAACACCAAGCATTGATGGTTGCTTAATTCCATAATCGGTGGGCTTAACCCAGAAAGTGGCTTTACCCTCAAATGTTCCGTTAGGATGGACAATAACAGTTCCCGGAACATAAATTTCTCTGGTGACCCCATGGATGGTCATCTTGCCCTGTGCGTAAGCTTGGTAAGTGCCAGGGGCATCGCGAGGGTCCTTCACTTTCAATACACCTTTGAACGTTATATATGGATATTTGTGCACTTCCATGTATTGCTCACGATAATGTTCTCCCATTAAAGAATTAGCAAACTTGAATGAAGCAGAGGGAATTTTAAAGAAAACAGTATCGGTACATCTATTATAAGCCCCAACTCCCTTAGTTGTATAGGCGTCAATGTCTTCAACAATCTCCTTGGAATAGAACCTAATGTATAGCGAATCGGTAATAAATATACACCAATCCTGACTTGTATAAAATGAAATGCGGAAGCTTAGCATTATAGGAAGCAAAAATGTTGACACAGCCAATGCTTTACTTACAATGCTATAACCCATTAAATTTCCTTTGTATTGAGAACGGATTTCTCCGTTTGAACGTATATTTGCAAAAAAGACGAGCTATGGCTTTAATGATAACAGATGAATGCATCAACTGCGGTGCCTGCGAACCCGAATGCCCTAACAATGCCATTTATGAAGGCGGTGTGCCGTGGCGTATTGCTGACGGAACAAGTGTTAAAGGACCATACCAATTGTTTGACGGAAGAACTGTTGATGCCGAGGAACCACAACCCCCACTTAGTGATGAGCACTATTACATAGTCCCCGATAAATGTACTGAGTGCAAAGGATTTTATGACGAGCCTCAGTGTGCTGCTGTATGTCCAGTAGATTGTTGCGTGCCAGACCCAAGATATCCAGAGACCGAAGAGCAGCTTCTTGCCAAAAAGAGACGCCTGCACGGAGAGTAAGTCAGGATTATCAAGCAGACCATATAACACTCTGGATATTTTAACATATTTTAGCAGTAAAATCAAGAGGGATGTCAAAACTGGTTCAATATACATTGATAATGGGTATCTTGCCTATTGTTCTTGGCGTTGGTTTGCATTATTTCTTTGAAGAAACTAATGAAATTAAGAAGCTGGTCAATAATATTGAGGAAGTTTACAGTAGATATGCACAAAAGGGAGAAGCAACTTCTTTCCCTGTATTAGGTAAGCCTGATGCCCCTGTTACGATAGAGGTGTACAGTGATTTTGAATGTCCATTCTGTGCACAGTTTGCAAAAAATATAGTTCCACGACTGATTGCTGATTATATAATTCCCGGGAAGGCTAAACTTGTTTATAAGTATTTCCCTTTGCCGAGCCATGAACATGCGCGTGTTGCGGCATATGTAGCAATGTGTGCCAATGAACAGGGCAAATTCTGGCAACTGCACGATAAAATATATGATAATTTCACGAATTTAAATAACGCAATGTTGGGGCAATTGGCAGGCGAAGTTGGTTTAAATCCTGCTCAGCTTGACAGATGTATTGCGGACATTCCAAGATTAGATAGCTTTTTGAACGTTAATTTTCAGAAGGCATTAGACAGGGGGGTTCGTGGGACCCCAACAGTTTTCGTAAATGGTGAAAAAGTAGCCCTCAGAGACTATATGACGCTTAAAAAGGCAATAGAAAAGCATCTTTAAGACCTAATAAAATTGTGTAGTTATATGGCATCTACTATGAGAGCTGCTGTATTGCCTGAACCTGGCAAACCCCTTGAAATAAGAGAAGTTCCCATTCCTGAACCCTTAACAAACGAGATGCTGATCAAAGTCCTATATGCAGGTATTAATCATAGAGATGTATGGATACAAAAAGGTCTATATCCTGGGATAAGAAAAGGAGTTATTCTTGGGTCAGATTGCGTTGGGATTGTTGAAAAGGTAGGCAGTGAGGTAGATTCTGCATGGATAGGAAAAAAGGTTATTGTAAACCCAGGTATTGACTGGGGACCAAGACGTGAAGTGCAATCTTCATCATTTCACATATTAGGTAACCCTACTAATGGCACCTTCGCTGAATATGTAGTAGTTCCTGCAGAAAACGTATATCAACCACCTTTGCATTTAAGCGATGAAGAGGCTGCAGCACTTCCTCTGGCAGGAGTAACAGCATATAGAGCCTTGTTCTACAGAGGGAAGGTCAAAGAAGGCGAAACCGTGCTTATAACGGGCATTGGAGGTGGTGTTGCATTGATGGCTTTAAAAATGGCAACAACCGTCACTGACAAGATCATAGTAACTTCTTCCTCGCGGGAAAAAATTGAAAGAGCAATAGAATTAGGAGCAAGTGATGGCTTTTTCTATACACAAGAAGACTGGCATAAGCAATTAGCTAGCAAATGGGGGGGAGTTGATGTAGTCATTGATGGTGCTTCTGGACCTAACATTGCCAAAATCATTGACATTCTTAATCCTGCTGGAAGGCTGGTTATATATGGACAGACAGCAGGTAGAGTTGAGCAGCTGTCAACAGCAAAGGTATTCTGGAGACATCTGAACATTCTCGGTAGCACAATGGGAAGTCCCTCTGATTTTGAGGAAATGCTTGAATTGTGGAACACACATAAACTAAAACCAGTGATTGACCGTTTGTATTCATTAGATGAAATAAACAAGGCTTTTGAATGGATGGATAATGCAAAACAGTTTGGCAAGATTGTTATTAAAGTCTAACCTTCTTGTTTGTGTCTTAGTGCTTGCTACTGTATATGCTCAAAATAATGTGGTTCAAATCAGCGGAGTTATTATAAGCGAAGAAAATGACTCGATAGTACCATTGCCTTTTGCACATGTATTAAACAAAACAAGGAATGAAGGCACACTATCCAGGATTGATGGTTACTTTTCCCTTCCCGCTATGCCGGGAGACACCATAGTCATTGAATATGTGGGTTACCAACCATGGACGCTTATCGTTCCCGACACAGATAAAGTTTTCTACGTTGTTAAGCTGGAACCTGATACTATAACCTTACAGGAAGCAGTGGTGTATCCTTGGCCATCGCCAGAACAATTTAAACAGGCGTTTTTAGCTCTACAACTGGAAGAGCCTTCTTACGTTCAGACCCTGTCTCCAGAAGTGCTAAACAAGCTAGCTTATGAACCGACAGAAACTCCACCAGAGCTGGCACAAGCCCAAACTTTTGCTCAACACACTCAGCAATTTTATTACTATAGGCAATTACCTTCTTCCTTTGTGAATTTATGGGCATGGGCTAAATTCTTTCAATGGTTAAAAGCAAAAAAGAAAAAAAGGTAATTTTTATAATATCTTGTCTTTGCCTTTATTATTCTACCAAGGCGAACATAGGTACTGAATTGGGCGGTGCTGTATCACAGCTAGTGCCACACACGAGAAAAATGCTTCATATAAAAGCTCTTCCTTCCCCTTTATTATTCTTTTCGCTCCAACTGCCATGGCAAGATAGTCGGTGGCACAAAGCTTATCCATCTATTACTTTACACTTACACGACAATGGGAATAAAGATATTCTTGGTTATTCCGCCGGTCTCAGCATAACATGGAATTTTTTTAGTTCAAATGATAAGTTTTTGCTTAAGATAGGGACAGGCCTAGCATATTTATCAAAAAAATATGATTTCTATACAAATCAAGCAAACGTTTCTATAGGAAGCAACTTTAATAACGTCAGTTATGCTTTCGCAGGCTACAATTTTAATAGGATGACAGCAGGTATAGGTGTTATACATTATTCGGCTGGTGCCCTATCTATGCCCAATTTAGGTTTGAACTACCCTTTTATTATGCTTAACTATTACATCAGACATCCCAGAATTGTTAAGCATTCAGATAACAACACTTATTTTTTAGATTCAGGACAAGTAACAATTGAATCAGGCATGGGCATTTCTGCTATGATGCCCCCTGGTGCCCCCTCCTCTCCCGTACTACTCCTCGCCATTTATAAGAAATTTCAAATAAATGACATTATTTCCTTTGCCCCTTCTCTATACTCAGAATTAAACTTCAGAGCCCTAACATTTTATTACTTATTTAAATGGCAACAAACAGAAGGTTCTTTACCGACTACACATAGATTGACAACAGGACTCAGAATAGGACCTGAATTAATTCTTTCCATTGCCATGGGACACGTTACCCTAAATGGAACAGCAGGCTGGTATGTTTACAACAAACTTCCTGCACCTGCATCACTCTTCATCAGGCTATACCTTATTTACTGGATATCCAATAGAGTAGGTTTAGGCATAATGGTGAAAGCACACCTCATGGCAGCTGAATTTACTTCCCTTAACGTTGCAATAAGGCTATGAAGATTTTGCTGTTTTCCAGATCGTTATTACCTTTGTACAAAACGCGAGACTATGAGAATAGTGGCTGTTTTTATTGGCTTAGTAATAGTATTAACTGGCGTTATCAATGCCCAAAACACTTATCGTGGTGATACAATAAGCCCCGAGGGTGCTGTCAGTATTGCAGAAGCCTTACAAC
>WFXT01000056.1 GCA_015490475.1 Bacteroidota bacterium | reverse complement strand
ATATAGTCCCATACTTGTTCCCATGTCCAATAGGCTAAAGGATTAACCTTGTATAGATTGTTTTTTTCATCCCACATAATTGTTTCTGCATTCGCTCGTGAAGGGCTTTGTTCCCTTCTAATTGATGTAATCCATGCCTTTTTGCCTGCCAGAGCCCTTTTTAATGGAAGCACTTTGCGAATAAAGCAACACAGGTCAGGGTTGCGTAGCCATAAGTTCTTGCCAAAAATTTTTTCCTGTTCTTCAAGTCTTATGCCTTTGTATGTTTTTATTTTGAGCCCAAAAGTTTTTTCAATATGTTCTTTAAGAGCGTATGTTTCAGGGAACAAGAGGCTTGTGTCCAGTAAAAAAATTTCTATGCCTGCCTTAATCTTGGTAATGTGATGAAGGATAACTATCCCTTCAGCACCCAAAGCGGTAGCAAAAGAAATGTATTCTTTTCCGAAGATAGAAATTGCATCAGAGATTATTGTTCCAACGTCGGCATTCCGCCACTTGTCCTGTAAGTTTTTCAATTCTTTTTCTGTCATACATGACTATATTTCCTTGCCTTTAAACAAATGTATAAATTGTTGCTTTTATTCTGGATGACTTTATGCCTGATGCGGTGAAGCAATGCCACATTCTTCGTTCCTTATTTCACACAAAGCCAAAAGGAGAATGATAGTATTGTTGTTATTTTGTATAATTATGACTTGGAAACGTTTGCTGTAATGCATACACGTTCGCTATTATTGAAAATTTGTTCTGTGCTTGACGAACATGAAAGGCAACACATAAAACGTAAAATAGCCCCTTTACATCCCGAACTCAAAAGATACATATCTATTCTTATATCGGAAAAGGAAGTTGAAAAACTACAACAAAAGGAAGCACTTGAGTTTATAATTGCTTCCTTGCAAGAGTATTATATAATGACAGACGAAGTTAAGAACAAGTTGCTTAAGGCGTATCTATTCGCTTATTTGAGCCCAAGGCTTTCAGAAGCAACTGAATTGTTGGAAAAATATATGCTTCCTGTTCCAGAGCAGATTAATTTCTGGCTTGATAAATTTCCATGGTATTGGGCAGAATATACCTTTTTAAATATTTTTTCAGGAGATATTGAACAATCTATTAAGGATACAAATAAATCTCAAATTAGCATATTAATTGGCGAGTCTGTGGGAAATGAGTTGTATTACTCTTACATTACAAGAAAGATGTACTTTTTGACCACGGTGAGTCCGGGAATTCCGCTGGAAAAAAGAGATATTAAGGTTTATAAGAATGTTTTACAAGGGATTTATGAATACTTGAAACGGTCTTCTGTTAGACTAACACCCTTATCACTTAAAATAGTTAGCACTTACTTTCTGATTGAAGCCTTTACTTTTTCTCGTGATTTTATTATCAATTGGCATGAACCGGTAGTATCCCATTTGCTTGAAGTAATAAACTTGATGATAGATAAGAATATGTACAAACAGCCTATAATATTACTTTCTGATTTGATGCTTATTACCTTTCCCCACATTGCAAATTTTGATTTCTCTGTTATAAATGAAATCAGAAATATCATATTGAAAGTCTGGCATCTATTACAAGTCAAAGAAACCCAACAGCCGGAGTTCATCCTTGAGCATTTTGCCTTTTTTGGTGCTATGTGGTTGTTGAATTATGGCTTTGTTGCAGAAAGTACAGAGTTAACGAGCAAATTACGGTCATTACCCCAAACTCAGTGGTATATTCTGCATTTTTTCTTGAAGGCATTTTTAGATGGTGACCTGTCACAATTAGATGATAGACTGGAAATGTATCAATTTGAATCAGAACATAATAAAGCCATTTATGTAGCAAGGTATATTATTCAAATTATTTCTGCATTGGAAAAGGGTAGGAAGACAGATGTTAAAGATGCGTGTTTTTCTTTTTATCAGTGGAGCCGACGCAATAAGATTGTTCAGGAACTTGCGAAATTCTTTAGAAGATTTGCTAACGCAACCGTTAAAGACTATACTAATCCCTATTTCTGGCATTTTATGCTTAAGGATTTAATGAAAATATACTATAATCAGCCTCTCTTGTCAAATATTGAGTTTTACCTGCCCATTTCTTTATACCTGTATTACAAAGCAAATCCAGAACTTACACCACAGCAGGCTTTGAGAAGGTATTGGGAAAGAAAGAAAAAATGGCAAAACGAGGCTATGTGTGATGGTGATGATAGTGCTCTTGAAGAGATTATGAACTTATTTATAAGCATCAAAAACCTAACGCTTGCCTATCTTAACGGTAATGACAAGTAAGATAATTGCAAGCAAAAACCATAAGCCTGTGATAAGTGCTCCCCAACGCATTGACTCCATCAATTGGTCTAAAATGCCGAAAGAAAATGTTCCCAGAACGATGGCTACTTTTTCAGTGGTTTCGTAGAAACCAAAATAGACTGTATATCTGCCTTTATATGGGTGAATAAAGTGAGCATAGGTTGCTCTGAGTAATGATTGTGTCCCTCCCATAAGAATACCTACAAGCAGGGCAACAGCATAGAACTCAATTTCTGTTTTTATGAAGAAAGCAAAGAGACATATCAAGAGCCATCCTATACCTGCGTACATTAGGACACGCATGTTGCCTATTTTCCGTGCTAAATGAGCCATTCCATGGGCACCCAATACAGCAATCAATTGTAAAACAAGAATTGTTATTATTAGTTTGTGTCCATCTATTTTTAGTTCATTAGAACCAAACAGGGATGCCAGATACATGACCGTTTGAACTCCTGCACTAAATAGGAAAAAGATAATTACAAAAGTTCTAAGGTTTGAAACTTGAGAAATTCTTATTAATGTGTTTTTTAGTCTTTGTATTGATGCCATAATCAACCATTGAACACTTATGGCACGTGTGACAGTCTGGTCTGGAAGTCCGTTAATAGAGAACAATCCGAAGCCCAACCACCATAGACCAGTAAGTAAGAAAGAGACTCTGAAGGCTTCTAATGGACTTGTTAAACTCAAAATTTCAGGGTGCATTATTATGATGAGTGATAAGACAGCCAATAAAACACTGCCTATGTAACCAAGCGAATATCCCAGAGCACTAACACTCTCAAATCGCTTTTGTTCTGTTATATCAGGCAGATATGCATTATAAAAAACCAGACTGCCAGCAAATCCAACAGTGGCAAGAAAAAAGAAAAAGAATCCCCATAGAGGATTAGCACCAGTGTAAAAGTATAGCATTGAGCACGACAATGCCCCTATAATACAGAAAAAGGTCATCAGTTGCTTTCTCAAACCTCTGATATCTGCTATGGCTCCTAATGGTGGTGCCAGCACAGCAACAATCAAGAAAGCAAGTGTCAAAGCAAGAGAATATAAGGCAGATCGACGAATTCCAAACACGTGGTCAGGTGTAACAATATCCCAATAGACAGGAAACAAAGAAGAAGTGATAAGCAATGAGTATACTGAATTAGCCCAATCGTATAATGCCCAGCGAAGTTCTATCTTTTTCACCCGAATTCCCTTAGTCTTCTAAAAAGGGATAGTCCTTCTGGACGTATACGTCTGTATATAACTCTTCAGGTGGTGGGAATGGTGATTCTTCTGCAAATCTGACTGCATCATCAATTTCTTCCTTGATTTTCTGCTCCAGTTCTTGAAAATCTTCTTCTGTAGCAAATCCTTTTAATAGCATAGTTTTTTTGACTCTTTCTATTGGGTCTCTACGCTTGTATTCTTCCAGTTCTTCACGCGTTCTATACTTACCTGGGTCGGACATTGAGTGTCCACGATAACGATATGTAAGAATTTCAAGGAAATAGGGACCTCCTCCTCCCCTTATGAATTCCAATGCTTCTGATATTGCTTCGTGAACCTCTTCCACTATCATTCCATTGACCTGCTTGGCTGGTATCCCAAAAGGTTCTGCTATCTTATAGAGACCACCTTGAGGGTAAAGAGCACTGGCTCGCCACACTGCAGTACCCATTGCATATTGATTATTTTCAACAATAAACAGAACAGGGAGCATCCATAGTTTACTCATATTAAGAGTTTCTAGTAGGATTCCCTGATTGATAGCGCCATCGCCGAAAAATGTTAGGCAAACATTATCAGTACCCTTGTATTTTTCTGCAAATGCTATTCCTGCTCCAACTCCTATTTGGGCTCCTACAATAGCAAAACCTCCATACAGGTTATTTGCCTTGTCAAAGAAGTGCATGGATCCTCCTTTCCCTTTTGAACAGCCAGTATATTTTCCGAAAAGTTCTGCCATTGCTTCTCTGGATGACATCCCACGGGCAAGGGCAATGCCATGCTCACGATAACCTGATATGATAGGGTCTGAGGGTCTTGCTGCAGAAACGGTTCCAGCAGCCACGGCTTCCTGACCTATGTACAAATGCAGGAAACCCCTTATCTTTTGTTGCATGTACATAATCTGAGCCCTTTCCTCAAATCTCCTTATTCGTAGCATTATTTCTAACCACTTCCAATACTGATCTTTGGAGTAATCACCCTTGATAGGAGCCTCAGGGATCGTTACATGTCCTTCATACATAACAACACATTATTTACCCTTAAAATTAGGTTTTCTTTTTTGAAGAAAAGCGGACACTCCTTCTTTATGGTCCTCTGTCCTTCCGGCTATTTCTTGATAATAGGTTTCCCACTGCATGATTTCATCCATTGAAGAAGCAAAAAGAGCTTTATTTAACAAACGCTTAGTTAATTTAATGGCTACGGAAGGAGCTTCAAGATAGTAATTTACAACCTCTTGTACGGCGTTATCAAGTTTGTGAGGCGGAACAACCTCATTTACCAGACCAAGGGATAGGGCTTCACCTGCACTGAGTGGTTTGCCAGTTGTGAATAATTCAAAAGCCCGTTGGTAGCCCAATTGTCTTACAATGAACAAAGATGCTCCTAAGTCAGGAACCAAACCAACTTTAATAAAAGCCATTACCAGAGAGGCATTTTCACTTGCAATAATATAATCACAGGCAAGTGCTATGGAAGCACCAGCACCAGCAGCAACACCATTTAATCGGCAGATTACAGGTATATCAAGACTACGTATAAGATTAACTATCACATTATATCGCTTCATTAAGACGTCTGTAAAAGTAAGGTTCTTATTGCTTGCTACTTCCTTTAGGTCCTGACCTGCACAAAATGCGTTGCCGGCACCTGTCAGCACTACCACTTTTACTTCTTTGCTTTTATGGGCTTGTTTAAGTGCAGATATTAATTCTGATGATAACTCTGCATTTAAGGAATTATATGCTTCTGGGCGATTTAAGGTTATGGTCAGCACCGAATTGGAGAGTGCGATTTCTACGAGTGCCATAACTGTTTTTATGCAAAATTAGTCCTGATTTACAATTTGGACACGTCAAGGAAGAAAGAATACCGAATCAGTGATTTCAAATATGGGAAAACTGAGGAATATGGATAGTTATAAGTATTAAACAGTAGATGGATAGAGAAGGCAAAAAGAATAGTTGTATCTAAGATATGTGCAGGAAATATTTTTGTGGTATTTTTATTGTAAAAACTGTCTAAGAAGATGAGTGCTTCATTGGTGAGACCCAGAAAGGAGAGAGTGATAGCGGGTGTGGCGGCAGGTATAGCCAGATGGTTGAATATTGACCCAACATTGGTAAGGATAATATTTATACTGTTGGCTTTTGCTAAGGGAGTAGGCATCCTCCTCTATATTATAATGTGGTTGCTGATGCCAGAAGAGAAAAAGGAGGGAGCAAATGAGTTTACTGCTGAGGTCACTGCTAAGGCAGAAACAAGACAAGTTAAAGCAAATGTTAACATTAATGTGCCTTCTGACCTTCAATATGGCACACGACATCCGCACTGGATTGATGGTTTAATTCTTGTTCTTGTGGGGATATGGCTTTTGGTTCATAATCTTTCTCCTTTCTTTAACCAATATACTCCTTTGCCGGGAATAATTGCTATTCTGGGATTTGGTGTGTTGCTGGCTTCGGTTGTTGGTGGTCGCTACGGGATGTGGCGTTTTTTTATCAGTTTTGGTTTGATGGTTGGGGGCGTTTTATGGCAACTTCACGAAATGGACCTTTTACATATTCAATGGAAAGAACTTCTGAAGTATTGGCCCACTTTGTTAATTGCCACTGGCTTGACTATGATATTTAGACCGCGAGAGGCTCATCCTTTAGTGTTTCTCTTGATTCTTGTGTTTGTCATTGTGGCTACGGTGTTAGTTACTTTGCTCGTTAAAACTTTTGTTCCTTCGTTAATTCCTGGAACTTGAAATTAGGAACATACGTTGTTTCTTTGAAAACACAGGAAAAGATGATAATGGAATCCGATGTTATTGAGCTTGAGGAAAGGTTGAACCGTCTAAATCACTTTCTTTAACTTACCAGAAAAGGAAAGAGAGCTTCAAGAATTAGAAAAAAGAACAGAGAGTCCTGATTTCTGGAATGACAGAAAAGAGGCTCAGAAAATATTTGCCCGAATAAGGCAACTAAAGAAGCTGTTGGAACAATATAATCACACTAAAGGTAAAGTAGAGGAAGCACGCATTGCTTATGAATTATTCACCGAGGGTGAATTGTCGGAAGCAGAAGTTGACGAAGCTTATAAGAAAGCACTAAAATCTCTGGAAGAACTTGAGCTGAACACTGTTTTATCCAGCGAGGAAGATTCCTTAGGTGCGGTACTTACAATTAAGCCGGGAGCAGGAGGTACAGAGAGCCAAGATTGGGCAGAGATGCTTATGAGGATGTATATACGGTGGGGGGAAAGAAACAATTATAAAGTGAAAATTGCTGATTTACAACGGGGCGAAGTGGCAGGAATAAAAGCCGCAACATTGATATTTGAAGGAGATTATGCATTTGGCAAGTTGAAAGGTGAGTCAGGGGTCCATCGGTTGGTTAGGATTTCTCCTTTTGATGCCAACAAGAGGAGGCACACTTCTTTTGCTGGGGTTTTTGTTACCCCATTAGTAGATGACACAATAGAAATTGAAATAAATCCGGCGGATTTAGAGTGGGACACTTTCAGAGCAAGTGGTCCGGGAGGGCAACACGTTAACAAGAATGAGAGTGCGGTTAGGGTGAAGCATATTCCAACGGGGATTGTTGTTGAATGTCAACAGGAGCGTTCTCAACATCGCAATCGTGAATTGGCTTTAAAAATACTTAAGTCCAAATTATACGAGTTAGAGTTGCAGAAACGACGGGAAAAGCAGAAGGAATTGGAAAAACAAAAAAAGAAAATAGAGTGGGGCAATCAAATCCGTTCTTATGTGCTTTATCCTTATAAGCTGATTAAGGATTTACGAACCGGTTATGAGACAAATGATGTGGATAGTGTGTTAGATGGAGATATAGATGACTTTTTGCGGGCTTATTTGCTTAGTGATGCTAACAAGCAATCTCAGAGTAAAGAGGCTGAGTAGGATACGAGGCAATCGTATTGATGTTGGGGGAGAGTGGTAATTAAAACATTGTAGGAAACAAAAACGCCTACTTAGTATTATGTTGTTGGATGTGACTTTTTCGGACAGGGTCTGAGACTTTTTCTATGCTTGGAACACTCGTTGATTCACTGTGTGTATTACAAAAACATGCTTTATAACATTGATAATCTTTGTTTTCGAAACGAAGGAGGGACACACAAATGTTTTCCCACCTGCCTATAGATAGGCTATCCACATATACTGGTTCTAAACTGACTTCTGTTAAAACTCCTTTATAGTAAAATGGTTCTGAGTTTAACCAGTATGTGTTTGCATATTCAAGCCATTTTATCGTGAACATGCCGATATCGTAGGCTATAAAGAAGCTGTTTCCAATAAGGTTCTCATAATAGTTATTTAGATAGGCACGGTATAAATTCCAATATGCAATGGAATCTCTAATGAAAATAGGGGACACGATTATTGGTTTTAATTTCTCAAGCAAACCATACTCAATTTGATGGAAGCGAGTCCATGTAGGTAAACCATATAACTTAACACCGTATTCTTCGGATATTGTACTTATTGACAATTGTTCCATTACGTTGAAAACAAGAGGAAGTCTCAGGGATGCAATGAATACAATTGTTGTGTCAAAAGGAACAAGAACCTTCTGAAGATCTTCTAAATGAATAACATCTTTTTGTAAAAAGACAAACTCTATGTCAGTGTAGATGGTTTTTAGTTG
>WFXT01000055.1 GCA_015490475.1 Bacteroidota bacterium | reverse complement strand
CCACAAACAAACCACCCATAAATTGTTTCTTCATTTTCCACAGACCCCTGACCACTAATAAGCCATCGTGCTTCAAGAAATCAATTATTGTATCAGTGGTAACATAGTCCCCTGGCATGGCTCCAGGAACAAATCTTAATACCTTTTCTCTAAGAAGCATAAAATCTCGAGGCTTTTCAGGGAATTTAGTATTTTTAAGGCGTGCAAATATTAATGAGTGCACTATGTCTGCCTCATCACTACGAACCCATATTATACTATCTGATTTACGGGCGATAGAGAAATTAATGGGAATAGTCGTTTTGATTCCAAAAGTATTTTCAAGAAGAACCTCTATTTCTTTTGCTCTATGTGAACGTCCTATGACTTTTTGTAGGTGGCTTAATTCAAGAGAATCAATTTTGGGAACCAATGTGTTGCCAATATGTTCAATGCATTCCTGTCCAATCTCTTCAGGAAGCAACACTACATATACCCATTGGGGGGCACTCCATACATCCCTAAAGGTCACGATTCTGCAATCATGTTGCATAGTGTCAGATAGTTGTTTTAAGCCCTCGGGAATATTATTGTCGTCCTTACGCTTTAAGACGATTATTTGTCTAAATCGCTTAAGGTCATTGTTGATGTCTTTAGTGTAATAAACCGTTATTCTGGGCTCAATGGGACCCAGCGGACTAAACGGCGTTTCAAAATAAGGCTTTATCCTCTTCACTATAGTACTATCCTGACTAACCATAACAACTTCGTTGTGGCTTCCCCGTGAGCCCACTTTAACATTCAAAGCTTTGCTAACTGCCTCCTGTTCTTGCTCTAACGATTCGCTACTACATCCTTTCAGCAATATAAAACTGCTTATTGTAATTGCCCATAGTGTTAACCAACTAATTATATCTCGGCGATACATATATCACCAGTTTTTGACCAGGGTATATTAAATGACCCCTGATTCCATTCCACGCTTTTAGTTTCCTTACGGAAGTCCCATAGCGTCGTGCTATGTGCGATAGGGTCTCTCCCTTCCTTACCCTATGATAAATCTTGCGTGGGAAAAGCCTTGCTTCCAACTTCTTGATTTCTTCAGGAACTGGATTGTGTAAACTGTCTTTTAAGGCGTAATATTTGGGAACATAATCGCAGGGCAGTCTGAGCGTGTAAGTTTTTCCGGCAGGCAGGCGACCCATCCGCCAAGCAGGATTTAATTTGATTATTGTATCATGATGGATACCGAGATGATAAGCAATCTGCAATAGGGAAACATTGCCCTGTACTTTAACTTCATCAAAGTGTTCTGGCGATATTACGAATATGTCTGGTTCAACAGTGTCAGGACGCAAACCATATAAATGATAATAATGTCCAAGATATACAGCGGCAATGTATTTGGGTACGTAATTTCTGGTTTCTGCAGGCAGATATTTCATTATTGCCCAGAATGTTGTGTCCTGCGGTTTTGCCTTTCGTATTGCCCAGTGAACACGGCGCTCCCCAGCATTATAACCAGCCATTGCCAGATGCCAATCCCCAAACTCATTATATAGTTTTGACAGATACTTTATTGCCGCCTCGGTACTCTTGACTGGGTCCCGTCGTTCGTCAATATACGCATCTATTTTTAAACCCATTATTCTGCCCGTTGAGTAAATAAATTGCCATATTCCCACTGCATAGGCACGCGACGTCGCCTGATATTTATAAGCTGATTCTATTAAAGCGAGATATTTCAATTCAAGGGGCAGACCAGCAGACGCCAATTTTTGGTCCACCAAAGGTTCATATTGCCACATTCTTACAAGGGCACGCTCAAACCATTTCCTGAATCGTTCCCGTTCTGTAAAGAATTTTATCCACTTCTTGACATATGGGTGATATGTCAGCGGGATTTCCTTTTCTATAGCTTTTAACCTCAACATAATAAGTGTGTCGTCATATAATGAGTCAACTTGTGGTGCTAAGGTGGCTTCGGAAAGAGAACTGTCCACTGTGTCCTGTGACAATAAGATTAGTGGGTATAGTAGGAGCATATACAACGTAAGCCACAGGAAATGTCTAAATTTCAACATCATAAGGCCTTTTCTCTGTTTCATTGTTTACGAATTGTATAAACGCACGGTTAACCATTCTTATGCCCCCAGGGGTTGGATAATTCCCTGTGAAGTACCAATCTCCCGTGTTTTTACTTATTGCTCTGTGCAATCCTTCTATGCTCTGGTAAACAATAGTTAACTTTGCTTGCATTTCTTCGGGCTTTACCAACTCTGCTATTTTACTTGAAATTTCTTCTACTGAAAAGGGCGCATAAATCTTCTTAACGGCATTGTATATTTCGTCATCTGGCTTGTTTTCCATATCCAGACACTCATTATAAACTTGTTCAATAATATTGCTCATATCTCTCTCTTTCAGAAGTTCTATTGCTGCTCTAAAGGCAATTAGTTCGCTTAGTCTGCTCATGTCTATACCGTAAAAGTCAGGGTATCTGATTTGAGGTGCCGATGAAACGATAACAATGTGTCCGGGATTAAGTCTATTGAGAAGGCGCAAAAGAGTGTTTTTGAGGGTAGTTCCCCTAACTATTGAGTCATCAATTACTACGATAGTGTCTCCTTCATTGATTATTCCATACGTAACGTCATAAACATGGGCGACTAATTCGGAACGGGCATCTTCCCGTGTTATAAAGGTGCGTAGTTTCTGGTCCTTATACAATAGTTTAGCTATTCTAACTCTGAATTGGGACATGTATTGTGTGAATGCAGAGGCAGGTGATTCTTCTGTTTTTGTTTCTATCCATTTTCTGAAGACTAATTCTTCTGCTTCTTTAATTAATCCATAAAATGCGGTCTCTGCCGTGTTAGGAACATAGGTAAACCACGCATTGTGAACATCCCAGTTTATTGCATCTAATACGGGCTTGGCAAGTTCTTTACCTAATAAAATTCGCTCTTCATAAATGTCAGGGTCTGAGCCCCTTGAGAAATAAATCCTTTCAAAGGAACAGCCTGCATATTTACCGGAAGGGATTATCTCTTCCATATCAATGTTTCCTTGTGGGTCAATTATAAGGGCATATCCAGGGGGAACTTCCCTTATTTGGTTTAGAGAAACACCAAGGGCAGTGACCAAGGCGGGACGTTCGGATGCCCCAGCAACAAATTGTTCCGTAATTACATAAAAGGCAGGTCTAATTCCATTAGGGTCTCTGAAAATAAATGTGTATCCATCTCCTGTGGCGCCGATAAATGTCCAGCCTCCATCCCAATAAATGGCTTCTTCACGCAGTGCTTCAATTATATGGTTTCCTTTATGCAAGTTTGCTGTAATGCCCAGAGCTATTATTTGGGTGTCAGTGGTAAAGGCAGGGTCTACTTTTCTGTCAACAAGCCTTTGCATCAAGAATTTTATGTTAGTCAAGTTGAAGTTTCCGCCAAAGGCAAGAGTCTCCCTCCGCTTTAACCCGGGAATCACCACTGGTTGAATCGTTTCTGTTGAATATCCTCCATAGGTCCCATATCGCAGGTGTCCAAGCATTATTTTGCCTCCAATGGCAGGATGTGCTCTGTGTTTATCTACTTGTTGGAATAGGTCTGCAATGGGGCGTTGTCCCGGCGACTTAGCCTGAAAAATGTAGTCTTTCCCGGGCTGGGCTTCATGGTCAATGATAACAATTCCACCGCCGTCCTGTCCCCTGTTGTGTTGCTTTTCCATTAGCAAAAGAAGTCGGAACGGTGCTTCAGAGGGCGGTTCTTTAAGCCATCTAATGAACCCTACTGCACATTTTTCTTTCAGTTCATCGGTCATGATGGCACTAAATTAAAGCGATGTGAACAAATCAATGTAAAGCACATGCTTACCCTGTTGAGCAAGGGAAAAGGCAGAATTAATAGAACCATCTTGCGGAGATATAAGTTTACTAATTTTGCATGGAGGGTTTATTTTTCGGGGCGTAGCGCAGCCCGGTTAGCGCGCCACGTTCGGGTCGTGGAGGTCGCCGGTTCGAATCCGGCCGCCCCGACGCCATGACAACAGAACAAATCACAATGATTCACCCTATTCTGAGAACCACGGATGTTAATGAGTTGAATAAGATAGCTGCCCAAGTTAGGCGTGATGTTCTCAGAATGACTTATCTCGCAAAGAGTGGGCACCCAGGGGGCAGTCTTGGAGCAGCTGATTTCCTTGTCGCCCTTCATTTTGCAATAATGGACATTCATCCTCCACACTTTGATATGGATGGCATTGGCGAGGATATCTTCATTTTGTCCAATGGTCACATTTGCCCCGCATGGTATAGTATTCTTGCAAGATTGGGGTATTTCCCCCTTGAGGAATTGGCAACCTTCCGGAAAATACATTCCCGTCTTCAGGGTCATCCAGCTACCTTGGAAGGATTGCCGGGAGTCCGTATAGCTACAGGGTCCCTTGGACAGGGCTTTTCCGTTGCTATAGGAGCCGCCCTGGCAAAGAGACTTAACAAAGATGACCACAAGGTCTTTGTCCTAATGGGAGATGGAGAAATTCAGGAAGGGCAAATATGGGAAGGGGCTGCTTTCGCCGGTCATCATAGGGTGGATAACCTCATTGCCGCTGTTGACTGGAACAATCAGCAAATTGACGGTCCGGTAGAAAAGGTAATGTCTGTTGGAGATTTACCTCTTCGCTTTGAAGCATTAGGCTGGCATGTGATTCTGGTTCATGATGCTAACGATATGCAACAGGTTCTGGATTCTTTAAATGAGGCGGTTGAATCTGCGGGAAAAGGAAAACCAATTGTTTTGCTTCTCCGCACACACATGGGCTACCCAGTTGATTTTATGCTTGATAACCATAAATGGCACGGAGTCCCTCCAAACAAAGAACAACTTGAAGAAGCTTTGAAACAAATTCCAGAAACTTTTGGCGACTTCCCGGCTTAGTTTAGAAGAGGAATAACATAATTATATAAAAGAAGAATGGACCTCCTCCCATTATGTGAAGAGAAGGAGGCCTCTTGTTGATAATGTAAGAGAACTAATGCTGACTATTGACCCAGTTAAGCCATTTTTGTTTTGTCTTTTGTATCATCAAACGTGAAGGCAGAGGTTAGGCGATAAGCATCTTGGGGGTCAACTAAGGATGGATAAAGAGTCTTTGCTGCCTTTAACTTGTCTTCGTCAAATTCAAAAAGGGAAAGAATTTCCAGGGCTTGATTTACAGTGAAATAGTGAGACTTAGCTATTGAAGACAGCAGTTGTAACCTTGTGTCTGGAAAGGGTTCATTCTGTAACTGTGTGATGATGTTTCTAAATTCAGCGTCAGAGCAAGGTTGGGGACCAGGAGGTGGAGGAGGTGGTGCTGCAGGAGTAGGCTCTGGTTGCGTAACCACAGGTTGTGATGGTGGTGGGGGAGGAGGAACATTTGATACTCCGATTAGGTACTTATAACCATCCTCAAGTTCAAGGGTATAACGCCACACAGTACCGTTGGGCATGGTAATGACAATCTCGTATGTGCCTCCTATTAAGAATTCCATGGCCGTGGGAGCATGGTCTTTCAAAACGCGCTTATCACCTTTGAATATCTCAACAAGTGCGTCACCCGGTTCAAGGATCATTATTAGCCCCCGGTGTGCTTTGGGCCATGGAAAAGCTACAACATAGTAATCATCGGTTACATCAGAGAATGCAACCGAACCTCCTGTTCCGGTACTACTAAGGGAAAAATTGATTGAAATTTTAACATTCTGCCCTGCTAACGAATCCCAGTAAAAAGGCTAACATCAGCGTCCTTATCATTATCATTTTCTTTCTCGCCATGGTTCCTTATTTTAAGCTTTTGACATTTTGCAAAAGTGACAAATTTCGTGCCAAAAGCTTGTTTGTGTTGTGGTGAGTAGAAGCTATAATGCTTTTTATATTTAAAGTTTAAAGCTATGTTGAATATTAGTATATTTATAGTAGAAAAAATGAAATGACATGAATGATGGAATCGCTTACATAGCTATAGGGTTGCTTATGTTTGCTTCCACAAT
>WFXT01000054.1 GCA_015490475.1 Bacteroidota bacterium | reverse complement strand
GGAGAAACTAAGTTTGTAAGTGATTTTAAGAACTTCTTGAATAGAAATAAGGGCATATTTGAAAATAATGACGTATTTCTGCTTAGAAATCTCTCAAGAAAAGGTATAGGATTTTTCCTTAGCTCAGGTTTTTATCCTGATTTTATCATCTGGATTAAAAAGGGAAGCAAGCAATACATAATTTTTATAGATCCAAAAGGAATCAGGAACCTTGGAAATTTTAACGACGATAAAATTCAACTATGTGTTTCCTATATCAAGGAAATAGAAGAAAAAATAAACAAAGAATTGAAAAATAAAGGAGAAACCGTTGATCTGCAATTAGATGCATTTATTCTATCTGTATCTTCTTACGATGATATAAAAAGTACGTTTGGTGGAGGCAATCATACTAAAGAAGAATTTTGGGAACATAATGTGGTCTTTCAAGAAGATTCTGAATACCTTAAGAAAATCTTTGAAAAAATAGGAGTGATTGAAAATGACTAAACCTTTCGGCGGCGTGCGGAACTCTTCGCCTGCTTTCGCAGGCTTGCCCTGCGGGTCTGCTAACAAGCGGGTATCAGGCTTCATGCCTTCCTTCTATAATTATTTGGTTAGAAAATGAGAGCATTTTATGCTCCTTCGTCTCTTGCTTTTATCTCCTATGATACTTGCCCTCCTTCATGGCTTGACCATTGGCTTAATGCGGATGAATGTGCTCTGGATTGATGTCCTTGCTTTCAGTCTGCCTTTTCATGGGGCGGTGATGGTCAATGCTTTTCTGGGAACCTTGATTGGGCTGGAACGGGCTGTGGCAATCAAAAGATGGTGGACATGGCTGGCTCCCGTGGTGAGTGCTATTGCTTACATCATACTGCTGGCAAATGGAAATCTAATGTTAGCAGGCGTGGGATGGGTGATCAGTGGGATTGCTTTGATGGTAGTTAATTTCCATGCATGGAAGCAATTGCCATCCCAGGCAACTTTATTAATGAAACTTGGCGCTGTAGCATGGGTTATCGGCAATGCAACTCTTGTAATAAATAACTCAGTGACAGAAGCAGTACCGTGGTGGATTGCCTTCCTTTTGCTTACCGTCATTGGTGAACGGCTGGACCTGAACAAAGTGCGTCCATTTCGTGCTTATGTGCCCAAACTTCTATCCTTTCTCATATGGGTATACATCGGCACTTTATTGTTAACTTTCCTTGCCTCAGTTTCTGGGATAATCGCACAGGGACTCATTATTGTCCTTATTGCCTTATGGCTTCTTCGCTATGACATGGCACGACTTCTCATTCGGCAAAAGGGACTTTCTCAGTTTATTGGTTTTACTTTGCTCATTGGCTATGTATGGCTGGTGCTGTTTGGCATTCTGCTGACACTCAAACCCTTTGTCTATGTTCCTCCTGATACACTCTGGCATACCTTCTTTCTGGGTTTTGTCTTTAGCATGATCTTTGCCCACGGTCCCGTTGTCTTTCCAGCTATCATCGGGCGAAACTTTTCCTTCTCTCGCTTGCTGTATTTTCCCGTGGTGATATTTCAATTTGGGCTCTTACTTCGTTTTGTCGGTGCATTGTTTTCCATCACGACACTATGGCACGTTGGGGCGGTGTTGTCGGCGGTGGCAATTGTGGGATTTTTGTTGACGGTGATGAAACTTACAAAGCATAAAAAGTAATTGTACTATTTTTGAGACTCATGATTAAGTGGCTGCTAAAACTATCGGGCAGAATACGTCTGTTAAATGTAGTGTTTTTATTAGTTCTGCTGGAAGCTTGTGTTGAAACTACAAACAATGACTTTTCTGCAGATATGAATTCTTTGGACTATACAGTGGAAAATGACATAGCCAGCGTTTACATTAAAGGATCAAAGATGCAGGGTGTTAAGATTGATTCTTTGTTAGAGTTTGATGATGATACCATTGCACTCAAAAGTTCTTTTTATTATGTATTAAGATTCAAAAAGAAAGTGCCTACTGATTTTACCATCTCAGGAAAAAGCAGTAGTGTTGCAGAAATACATTGCACTCCAGAGATTAAGACGCTCAATGTAATAGCAATGGATGAAGCGACCATGCGTGTAATTTGCCAGTTAGATACATTAGTTGTAGAAGCCAACCAGGAAGGAGCTATATGGCTCCATGGTGATTTCAAACATGTTATGGGTAACATTTCTGGACAATCCATTTTATTTGTAGAAAGAAAAACAAAAGTGGATGTCTGGAACTTGCATATAAAGGATAGTGGTAAGATAGCATTTGAGAATTAACGTTAATGAGTCAAGATACAAAGTGACGTCATTTACATCCACTAAACCAATTTTACAGGTCAATACCGTTTAATATTATAACAAAATCACTTTAACCAGAAGAACCTGTGAAAGTACTTCAATTAATTATTTCCGGTTTTTTACTATTAACAATTATGAACTTTGCTTATATACCAACACAAAATTCTTCATTTCAAACTACTGTGGGTTCTGGGAAGAACATAGTTATTCCAATCACATTTGTTATAGTCAGAGATGAAAAGCTTGTCAATTTCAGAAACAACCTCATAGCAAAATACTTTTTCAGACGTATCATCGGTGAAATGAATTACATTGTCAGCCATTTAGACTCTATTGGTGAAGACTCATCGTGCTTGTATAACGATTGGTTACAACCAGCGAATACTCTATTGGCGCCCAGAAAATTACCTGTAGTCTTTGTTTTTAAGGACATTGTAGTTATACAAGATAATACTCTCGCTAATGCCAGCAACTTTAAAAATTGTGGTTCTACTCTACACTATACCTACAGACCAGAAATTGTTAGTAAAATTCCCCAATATGACAGTTCCTCTATTTATGTTTTTGCAATAGGAAGTTCATGCTGGGAAAGGAAAATTAGCGAAGGTAAAGTTGTCAATGATTGCAAGGATACTTATAATAACGGTGGTAAGTATCAGATGTGTGCTATGAGTCCTCCTTCCAAGCCAATGGCAATACATATTATGACAGGTGCCTTGAGACTGCACTATCAAGATAACAAGCCTTCGTTGAGACGGATTGCCGGCTCCCTATTACACGAAGTATTCCACTGGGCAGGGCTCGGACACACTAAATGCCCCAACGGAATAATGAATCCATCAGGAAAAGCAAAACGCCAGTTCCTTAACATAAGGGAACAGCAAAAAGTCATTAACACAATGCAAAATAACAAGGCTTGGAAGTTAATTACTGTGCCAACTAAACAATAATTGCTAACTCTTTAAACTCTTTATTTTACTTATCAGAGAACTTAAATTTAGCCAAGGCAGGAACAAAATTGTCAATACTAAATAATGCGTAAATATATCCATCTTTCCACACTACTGACCTAAAGCCAAAGGATGATGCATTCCCTTCTGCAGGACCCAAAGGCTTAGCTCTGGTAATCTCTATCTCTCCCCCATTATTTTCGGTTACTATTACATATTGCGACACTCCCCTTTTGGTCGTACCTTCTTTATTAGATTGGGTGTTGCTACCAATTTTTGTTGAAGTAGTCATAAAAAACGCAAGTGCTTTATCATCGGAAAGCTTCAAAAAACCCATCGTTTCCATACCATTTCTATACACCTTATTATAAGCAGTCAATTCAGGAAGAGAATAAGCCTCCATGCTCAATACTTCTCCTGAATATAGAGTAAATGACCTACTACTCCTATCGCTTTTATTCACTGCGATTAATATAGGATCGCTGATTGATACCTCAAACCATAATCTATCATCGTCGGAATACAAGACTATATAAACATCACCAGTTAACAGAAGATAGTTGTTCTTCATTTCTACAATATCACTAATAAATGGTGAATGACCTTCTTCCTGCGCTTTTTCCTTGCCTTTTTTATAATTATTGCCCTCAGCAGTCGGCAATTTTATGGTTATTTTATCCAATAATACCCATTCATTTTCATCGTTCGTCTGGATTTTTAATATATCCGCTCCTCTTTTAGAGTTCAGTGTCCATGACAGTGCAACAAGAAAGGTCTCCCCACCACTTGATGACACTCGTTTAAAAACTACAGAAGATATTTTCTTCTTTGGATTACCTAAATTCACAACACCAAAATCATATTCCCCATCAACCAAATTCACATAAAACACAAAAAGAAATAGTCCTTGTTCTGTTTCCTCCTTTTTTCCTAAGAGCTTACCGATTAAGCCTTTCACTTCTGTTTCCTCCAACAGCACAACAGGAACTGCAAAGTACAAACGCTTCCCATCTTCAGAAAATACAAACCTTGTTCTGTTACCAAGCTTAAATGGTAAGGAAATAACAATTTCGTCACCCTGTTGCTTTAAGTCTTTATCAAACACTCTAATGTGAAGATTATACTTAGCATCGTTTTGACTGACAATTCTTGTAACATTGTAAGCTACCACAAACCTATTGTTATCAATCCTGTTTAAGAA
>WFXT01000053.1 GCA_015490475.1 Bacteroidota bacterium | reverse complement strand
TATCCAGAAAGATTGCTATACATAACTATGTTTTGCAGGCTATCATCAATGAACAGTGCAAAAAGGCGATTCCCTTCAGTGTAATTAACACCAGTTATTTCGCCTTTGTCATTGCGATTGTAAAAGACTGTCTTCACTGGACAACATGCCATTATTGTTACTGAATCCTCATTGTGAAAACTAATAAGGATTCTGGAAGTGCTCAGTTGATTAATATGGACAGTGTCCAAGGGTTGAAGCATCCATGCGTTGCCCTCAGCAATAAGGGAATCAAATTGTTTATTAGCGTTTGTATCTGCTTTGAAGATGATTACTTCATGCCCTGTCAAAAACCATTCGTTGAAGGCTATCCAGCCATCTGGTTTTAATATAACAAGAGAATCAAGCATGTAAATAGAATCTGCCCACATGGAATACTTACCTTGCTTGATTGTGCCCCTGATCAGAACGCCTGTTTTTTGCAAAGAGTCAAGCCTTAGCGATTTGCCCGAAATTTCTATGGAATCACCATGTGTAGAGCAAATTAGCAGAGAAAATGTGTCCTGCAAAATAATATCTCCGTTTGCGAAAACGAAGTCCCGTCCTGCGAGGATAAGCGAATCTTTTTTGATGATGGCATTTGTAAGGTTTTGTGTATCACCCTCCACAACGAGTGTATCTGCCACCCATAACAGGGATTCTGCCTGTCTGCCGTATCCATTGTAAACATACTGTTTTTGAGAAAGAACGATTATTTTGTCTGCACGTATGGAATCTGTCCCCTGAACCGCAACAACATTACCTGAGAAAATGTATTCCTGCTTGTTCCTATTGACAATGAGAGAGTCACAGGTTGACACCGAACCATCCTTGTGAACAACTACGGAATCAATGAACGTCAGGACGTTTCCCGTTCCGACAAGTTTTCGGGCATATACACGAATGGAATCAGCATTCCAGAAGACATTAGTTGCTATAGCGTATTGTTCTTTGAAGTCATAGATAAAATAGTTGCCTTGGATTATACCCTTAGAAGATGCAACTGTTATATTGCCCGAAGCAATAAGTTTTTTTCGGTCATACTTGAGCCAGTGAGCATTTCTGCCGTGAATAGTGTCGCCAATGGAAAACCTGACGTTTCCAATTGCTATGGCACTGTCCTTGCCAAAAATAATTATTGAATCTGCCCATAGATGAGTCTTTTTATGCCTAACATGCACATTGCCTTTCAGGACTCTGGATCTATAGGGCTTGTCCAGAATAATGACCTGTTCCGCATTTTCAATATGAATGATGCGCTGTCCATAGAGCAAATGAAAAGGAACTATTGTGCAAAGCAGTAATAGCCGTCTCGGAAATCTGATGCTAATTGGCGCTATTCTTTCAAGATACTTCTTGATATGACTATTTTTTGTATTTCTGACGTTCCCTCGTATATTTCCGTTATTTTAGCATCTCTCATCATTCGTTCAACATGATATTCCCTAACGTATCCGTAACCACCGTGTATTTGCACTGCTTCTCTGGTAACAAACATAGCGGTTTCGGCAGCGAATAGTTTAGCCATTGCAGATTCTTTCGCATAGGGCAAATGTTGGTCTTTCAACCATGCGGCACGCCATGTCAAGAGTCTGGCACCTTCAATGCGTGTTGCCATATCTGCCAGTTTAAACCTTATGGCTTGATGTTCTGCTATGGGCACTCCAAAGGCTATTCTCTCTGTGGCATACTGGCGTGCCCGTTCATAAGCCCCTTGTGCTATGCCCACCGCTTGAGCCGCTATACCTATCCGACCACCATTCAAAACATTCATAGCAAATTTGAAACCAAAGCCTTCCGGTCCAATCCTGTTCTCTTCCGGCACTATGACGTCCTCAAATATAACAGAATGAGTGTCCGATGACCTGATACCCATCTTATTTTCCTTGGGACCTATGGTTACTCCTTTCCAATCCCGCTCCACAATAAAGGCATTAATTCCTTTGTAGCCCTTAGATGGGTCGCTCTGTGCTATCACAACGAACAGGGAAGCCTTGCCAGCACTGGAAATCCAGTTTTTGATTCCATTGAGAACATAGTGGTCTCCTTTCTTTATAGCAGTTGTCTTCTGATGTGTGGCGTCGGAACCTGCTTCTGGTTCTGAAAGGCAGAAAGCACCTATCCATTGCCCGGAAGCCAGCAAAGGCAAATACTTCTTCTTTTGCTCTTCGGTTCCATATTCTTGAATTCCCCAATTAACAAGCGAATTCTGAACAGTGACATAAACAGAAATTCCTGCATCAACACGTGCTATTTCTTCCATCACTATAGCATAGGCTATATTATCAAGCCCAGAACCACCATATTCAGGTTTAACCATGATACCCATAAGTCCCTGTTGACCCAGTGCATCAAGAATTTCTTTTGGCGTCTCTGCTTTTTCATCACGTTCAATAACTCCCGGTGCCAGAACCTGCTCTGCAAACTCACGTGTTGCTTCACGAATCAACTGATGTTCTTCACTTAAAGTGAAATCCATTAGCAATTCCTGTGTCATATTTGCCTTATTTTTTCAATTAGTTTAGAAGTGCTAAGGTTGTCAACAAGCGGTATGCGAATGACTTCGCCACCGTATGACTTAACAAAGTCAGCCCCTACTATTTGCGATTCTTCGTAATCACTACCCTTTACCAGAACGTCAGGCTTTATCTTTTTTATCAGATTTTCTGGCGTATCCTCATCAAACACAACAACAGCATCCACGAAAAGCAAACCAGCAAGCATCAATGTTCTATGTTCAATGTTATTGACTGGTCTGCCTTCCCCCTTAAGCCTCCGAACAGATTCATCACTATTAACACCAACAATCAGGACGTCACCAAGGTCCCGAGCCTGTGCCAGCAATGAGACGTGCCCGGCATGCAAAATATCAAAACAACCGTTTGTAAATACAATTTTCTTCTTGAAAAATTTCCATATAGCCAGATGACGAGATAGAGAGACGTCATCAAGAATTTTTCCTCTGGCTATTTCAAGCCATGGTTTCCGCTCCAGTTTGCCTGCTCCCGTTGGCGTTTTATCTCCTCTCATCGTTTTTCCTTATTGCAAAGTAAAGAAAAGCAAGAAAACCGACAATGATCACCATTAAAGTTTGTGAAGCGTGGATTAGCGTAGCCAGTTGCAGACCCACAGTAGGGTCATAACCATATAGCACAAGTGTTTGTTGTACAAGCCAGTGGTATGTCCCGATGCCTCCCTGCACTGGTGCCACAATGCCAAGAGACCCCATTACGAACATTCCCATCAAAGCCGAAAATGAAAGGTTTTCTGTGTCAGGCAGAGCAAGGGCAGGAAGCCACGTCATGATGATATATAGCACCCATATAGCGATAGTATATGTCCAGAAAAAGACCTGAACACGGGCAGGAAGCCCAAACACCGTCTTCAAGCCATTAAACAGGTTTCTAAATAGTGTGCGGAATCTTACTGCAACCCTTTTTTGTGTAAGCGAAGCGTTCTTGACCCACACGATAAACCCAAAATACAGAAACAGACCAGCAAGGATAACTGCCAGAATGAGTATTATGCCCACACTGGTAATAGTACCAGAGTCTGGAAGCCCAGATAATAGATTTTCCCTGATAAAATCGCCCAGTATGTTAATCTGCAAAGGAATCACTAAGGCAAGCAAAACAATTAATATAAGCAGGTCTATGATGCGTTCCAGAACCACCGTCCCAAGCAGGAAAGACACAGGAATTTTTGTGTGTTTCCCTACTATTGTGCACCTTACTATTTCCCCCATACGTGGAAGAGCAAGATTTGCAAGATAACCGACCATTACCCCCGAAAAGGCATCAAGCCGAGACAAGTCATATTGACCATGAGAACGGATGAGCAACCTCCACCTCAATCCCCTGAACCAATGACTTATTAAAGCAATGACAATAGACATAACAACTGGTGTCCAGCGTATCCCCCTGAAACCGCTAATAAATTCGTCAAGATTCACATTTCTAAATGCAAGCCACAAAAAGAATATCCCTATAGCCAGAAATATTAAATATTTAGCATATCTCAATGTATCCCTTTATTTTGAAGACTTACGCTCTGCAAAGTTAGGCACTAATTATTCATAAACATAAACACGTGGTATTCGTTGGGACACCTTACTTATGAGTGTGTAAGGTGATTCGCCGACGTGTTGAGCCACCTCTTCAAGCCTTATCTCTTCGCCATAGAACACTACTTCGTCTCCCACAACCACGTCAACATCACTAACATCTATGATACACAAGTCCATGAAAGGTTTGCCCAGCACAGGGACAATCCTGCCATTAACAAAAGCATAGAGATTATTGCTATAAGGCAACCCGTCCGCATATCCAATGCTCACCACACCGACCCTTGTCGGCTTCTCCGCCACAAATTGCCTATTATAGCCGACACTTTCTCCCTTTTCAAGGGTTTTAACTTGTATAATTGATGCTCTTAGGGTATGGACGGGCTCCAAGCCAGTAAAAAGACCCGTTGGGTCAATTCCATACAGCCCAATACCCAGCCTAACAAAGTCATACTGATATTCAGGAAATCGTATTGTTCCTGCAGTATTGAGCACATGTTTTTTAATCTCTGGAAATTCCTTTGAAAAGCGTCTGGTAACAGCATCAAACAGGCTCAGTTGCTTTAATGTGAAATTGTCCTGCGACGGATTATCGGCACTTGCAAGATGTGAAAACACACTAACAGGAACAAGTGTTTGGGAACGTTTGATAGTATCAATTAACTGATTTAGTTCTGTGTGTTTGAAACCCAGCCTGCCCAATCCTGTGTCCACTTCCACATGTACAGGAATCTCAATTCCCCATTGATTCCATAACCACAATTGATGGAAAGAATGCAGAACTGGTTCCAATTTGTAATCCTTTATGTCTTCTTGAGTTATGCCATAAGGATTCATCACTATGATGGGACCTGTAATTCCTCCTTCACGAAGCCTCCTACCCTCCTCTGGATAGGCTACCGCCAGATAATTAACTCTCATTCTCTGAAGAGTGCTTGCTATTTGAATGTCTCCACTGCCATAAGCAAGGGCTTTGACCATCGCTATTATCCCTGTTGATGGACTAATCACCTGCCTGAATCTGTTTATGTTGCTTATGAGAGCATGTAAGTTTATTTCCAGTCGGGCAGGATGCAGAGAAGTATGAAACCAATACTTCAGTCGTTCCAATCTGTACTTCCGTGACCCTTTGATAAGTATTGCAAAATTCTCCCAGTTAAGCGTTCCGACTAATTCAATAAGGTCTCCGGTGCTCGTTAAAGCATACGTCTCCTGTGCGTTAAATTGGTTAGCAAGGCGTGATAGTGTTTCTCCCAAAAGAATCAGCCTCTGAAATTTGCTTGTATTTATTACGTTGATAAGTTCTGTAATAACCTCGTGAGTCATAACCTCCATGTCGGATATAATGAGTGCCTTTTTGCGACGTCCAGATTGCATATTGAGATATTCAATGGCGGTTTCAAGGGACGATATGTCTGCCGAATAGGTGTCTTCAATGACTATAGACCTGTTTCTTGTGCTATATAGTTGCAATCTCTGTGAAAGTGGTTTAAATCCTTTGATGCGAGAAATTACTTCATCTGGTTTATAGCCCAATTTCCGCAGAACAGTTATTACTGTTATTATGTTTTGCAGGCTTGCCCTGTCAACAAATGGAACCTCCAAGGACCAGCGTCCTTCAAAGTCCTCAACATCTATCATAGAAATTCCGTTATCTCTCCTGTCTATTCTGACAACCCTGAGAAAAGCATCTTCTTGCGTGTTTTCCGTTGCCCATATAAAAAATTCTAATTTATCGTTTCTTTGCCTTAACCAATCCATTCCCTCTCGTCCTATGGCACTATATGGTGCCACGAGCCATTCGCTCTCCACAAAAAGTTGAAGTTTTTCATAAAGTTTTTCTCTGAGCGAAGAAAAATTTTGTTGGTGTGGGATTCCAAATGAAGTGAATATACCCCCTTCTGGCTTAATCATGTCCTGCAATGGTGCCATCTCTCCCGGGGCAGAAATGCCCGCTTCAACAAGGGCATAATCGTTATCCGAAGGCATATTTATAAGAGACAAACTAACTCCCAGAAAAGTATTATAACTGCGTGGACTTCTATAAACAGAAAACTTCTCAGACAAGATTTCAAACAACCATTCTTTGATGGTTGTCTTTCCCCAACTGCCTGTTATTCCAACGACCGTGCCCCTAAACTGACTTCTGTTTGCTTTTGCCCAATTTCTAAGGGCTTCCCATGTGTCGGGAACTAGAATTATCCCGACGTTCTGTGGAATAGAAACATTTTCAGGGATTCTACTTATTAGCAGTGCAGAGATGCCTTTGCGTATGGCATCTTCAATGAACCGATGTCCGTCGTTAGCGGGTGTATGTAGAGCAATAAATAGTCCTCCTTTGCCATCAAGGATTCTCCTTGTGTCGTAATAAAGTTTATGAACAAAAAAAGAAGGGTCGCCCTGATGGACGACCCCTCCACACAACTCAGCAATCTCTTGAAGTGTCCATTTCACAGATGCCAGACCTCTCCAACCTTACCAACCAGTTCGGCCCCGGGCTTTAACGTGTCCTTACCCGGTTCCCATTCCGCAGGGCAAACTTCCTCTGGATGCTGGTCAACATAATGGAAAGCAGCCAGTTTTCTAACCAGTTCCTTAGCAGACCTGCCTATGTTGTTTTGAACGACCTCCACTCCCCTAACAATGCCTTCCGGATCAATGATTATCGTTGCTCTGTATGCAACCTCATCTTCTTCAGAAAAGATTCCGAGGTCTCGGGCTATTCGGCAACTGGCATCGCTACCCATGAGGAAGTTAAAGTCCTTCAGAAGGGGCTCGGTTTGTCTCCACGCCCTGTGTACATACGGGGTATCTGTGCTGAAGGAAATGACCTCCGTATTGTATTTGTCAAACTCGGAAGCGAAAGCGGCGAGGTCTGCCAGCTCCGTGGGACACACAAAAGTAAAATCAGCAGGATACCAGAACATAATAACCCACTTGCCTTCCTTCAAAATGTCGTATAGCCTCTTCTTTCCCCATTGGTCTGTCTTGGGGTCGTAATACTGAAATTCAAAATCCTGAATTGGCTTGCCTACTTGTAGCATCGCTCTCCTATTTTTTCAATAGCAAAGTTACGCCACCTTTTTCAAAGGAGCCGAAAAGATAATCGTGAAATCGCCTTTTAATAAACCACAGAGTTCCTTGCACTGAGTTTTTTTCACAACCCTTATTCTTCAAAGTGGTCTGTGTAACTCCTGCTTCTCCATAGTTCGTTT
>WFXT01000052.1 GCA_015490475.1 Bacteroidota bacterium | reverse complement strand
CCCTGTGTTGACACAAGCGATTATGCCGAACGACTGGATTCGCTTAGAGACATTTATGTGTTTGTGAAGATAAGGCGTGGTCCTGTAACATATTACGTTTCGCAATGTGTCGGTGCAACAAATGGCAATCAGAAGTTAATATTAAAACCTCTGAACATGGACACTTTTGCTTTCGCTCCCGCCACCTATGGCGATGTCCTTGATGAAGATGGAGTATATTGGACATGGATGTTAGGTTTGAATGATACCCTTGATGTGTATTCATACAACAGGCACGTTGATTCTGTCAACGCATGGGGAACGGTAGTCTTACCCGATGGCACGACCATGACGGTTCTTGGCATCAAACGAAAACAGGTGACAAGGATTGTAATAACCACACGTTCCACGGGAAGCACATTGTTTGACCGATCAGACAGTGTCCTTGCTTATGAATTGCGAACCACAGACACCGCTTTTAAATCCCCTGTTGTAGGCTTCGGGCTGTCTTTTACTTCCGATTCAATTATGAGTATTGCTTGGTCATCGCTATTTGAACCTCAAGAACCAACATCTCCCGTAGGTGTTAACGAGCCTTCACCACCCAAGCCTTCCTATGTAGTTATGTGCAACCAATCGGGATGCTATCTGATAGTTAAAGACAGTGGTATCAAAGAAGGTTCTTTCATCGTTAGCACCATGGATGGCAAAACACTATGGCAAAAATCAATAAATTCCATATTTCCCAATACACCCTATCAATTGCCTGTGCCCAAAGGACAATCTTTTATAGTGAGTGTTGAATCAGAAGGGAAAGTAATTCATTCTACTAAAGTTATCTCACCAATGAGATAGAATAGCATAATCTTTATATAGCAAAAACTCTACCGATGAAGATAGGCATAGTGATTTACTCAAATGATGCGGAAACTGTTTGGAACGCATTTCGCTTTGCAAATTTTGCAATAGATAAAGGTGATGAAGTAAAAGTCTTCTTATTAGGCAAGGGCGTGGAATGTGAATCCCTTGATACCAACCAGTTCATAGTAACCGAAGAAATGAAAAAATTCGTTGACAAGGGAGGGAAAATTTATGCATGCGGAACATGTTTAAAAATGAGGCAATCAGAGGGATCCGAACTGTGCCCTATATCCACCATGCAAGACCTATATAACATAGTAAAGGAAAGCGACAAAGTTTTAACATTTTAGCTCTCTTATTCATACCATTTAAGCTCTCTATTTTTCCTCACATATACATATTTAAATAAACTTATGTAAATTTACACAAAACAAAACATATATGAAGGGCAGGATGTTCTCTGTCCTTGCAATAACAATCATTCTACAGGCAGCAATACCTCTCAAAGCACAGAAAGAATGGGGACTGGACCTCTTTAGTGGCTTCTTTCCAATCAAAGGGCGATACTCAGAATCCGTGATTTTCCCCTTTGACCTTGGCGTCCTACCTATAGGAATCTTCCACGAGCGTTTTTCTATAAGACTGCCCTACTTTGGAATTATTTCATGGAACAGGCTTGAACTTTTTAGCACTACCACATCCTCACGCATTGGTTTGACGGGATTCTTTACTGTTTCCGGGGGCATTGGCGCAGGATATTGGTTCCCGGCAGAAAATTTCAAGTTTGAACTTCAAGGAGCAGTCATTTGGTTCAGACCCATAAAGCCTCACATTGACAGATTCCAACTTGCCAGTTACCTGAAAGACTATTATCTTTCCGAAGAGGACATAATTGCCGTATCCATAGAAAATCTTGAGTTCCAAGAAAGATGGATGCTAACATACGGTGCGGGCATGGAGGTAAAGTATTACTTTGCCAAAGACAAATATGCAAGCATCAATTTTTTCTTGATGTATCAACAGGAACCACAGCTTATAACAGGAACGTATCGTTATGTCACTGGTTCAGGAGAGATCCACACAGGGGTTCCCTTTGACACGGGCAATGACCTACGCTGGGACTGGAGAATAATTCAAGTCGGTATTGGTGGGGGAGCTTCTTTTTGAAGTTATGGGTACCCTTAACGAGTTACAGATTTAAGATAGTGTGTTAACAACTCATAAGCCCAGCTAAAACAGCAAGTTGCTGTATATCAGACAATTACAAAACCACAATTCGCCAAAACGTTCCTTCCATAATATCACTTTCTCCAATTGTTTTATTTTTATGTCCAGAAACTGGGCAAATGACAGTCGGGGCTAAAATGTTGGCTCTAAGGGTTATGACCAAGGTAGTTGGGTTAGTGTATGACATATTCAAAGCAATAACGGAAGTTTTATTCACACACACACACGAAGTCAAGGCTTTCTGACATATTAGACAAAATTTTGCGTGATGTCAGTTTGCATTTGAAAAAGACTTCAATTCTTTCCCTTACAAAACCAAGCAGATGTTTTCTTTACGGCAGATGCACCTTCTGGTGAAACACAAAAACAGTTCAGGGAACCTGTTCCCACAAGGCATTTCTATTCTTTTTAACATGTCGGAGAACAAGGTTCCCCGCAGGGGTGCCGGACCCCTGTGTTACTCAGGGCTTCCTGAAAAAGTTTCAGGAGGCTCATCCGGAGGATGGGAGGTTGTGGGAAGTGAAGTGAATGGAACATAAACTGAAAACTTGAAAATAGTGGAGCAATGCGAGGAATAATTT
>WFXT01000051.1 GCA_015490475.1 Bacteroidota bacterium | reverse complement strand
TTATGAAAGCCTGTATGAAACATACAAGCAAAAGGGAGAGGAAGATTCAGCTATAGCCTATCTTAATAGACTGTTAGATTTATATCCAGTGCGAGTTGACTGGTGGAATGACTTGTGGGAGTTAAGAGGAAAGAGTACATTATTAGACCAAAATAAGCCGAATTTGGAAGCAGATTCTTTACTTAAATTAACAGTACCGGATTCACTATCTAATGAACATGCCGTGGTTCTATATATGCAATCTGATAGGGTTATTTTCCCTCACTACTCTTTTGATATAAGGGTTTACTTGGTTTTTAAAATTTTGACAGAAGAAGCAGCTGCCCAGTTTAGGGAGTTAAGGATTCCTGCACGCAAGGCTGAAATAATAAAACCAGATGGAACAGTTATAAAAGCTGATCTAGGATTTTTATTCTTGCCAACAATATTTGACGAACTGGAAGCAGGCGATATAATTTATCTTGAAATTGAGGGTAGTGGTTCTCCAGATAATGATTTGTTTTCTTATTTCTATGATTACTTTGTTACTGGCTTGACATTACCGGTTATGCATGTAGTTGTTAACGTAATTCAGCACGAAGATTGGCAGGTAAAGATTATGAGTAAGAATTTTAATGCAGGTGATACCGTATACTTAGAAGATAGGTACTTTAAAATCACTTATGAGGCGTATAACTTAAAAGATTTACCTCCTGAACCTGCTGCACCCCCTCACAGTGTAGTGGCTCCATATTATATGGTGTTTTCTTCCTATCCATCTTGGGATTATATTGCGGAGGGATATAGAGACTTGCTTAAGAGAATTCTCGCTATAGATTACCCTGTTTTGGATGATGAGCTGACGCAGGTTATTGATTCTATAAAGGCAAATGTGAGGGGACATAAAGATCAATTGTATGCTTTTATTAAGTATTTCAACGAAAATTTTGAATACAGTCACGTTCCCTTTAGGGAAGGCAGGTTGATTCCCAAGACGCCTGAAGAAACATTTATTTTGAAATCAGGGGATTGTAAGGATGTAACGTCATTGTTCCTGTATGTTGCAAACAAATTTAATTATCCATCTAAATTTTATATTGTTGAGCCGGAATATCAACAGAATAATAGATTCCTGTTGCCAACTACAATCTTTTCACATATTGTGGCTGCTGTAGATATTGGATCTGAGGAAATTATTGTTGACCTGACTGATAAGTATTTGCCCCCTGGAGCATTCCCATTAGGATTATTCGGAGTTCCTGCTCTGGGAGCACCATTCAATCCAGAAAAAGGAAAAATAACATTCGGAAGCCTTAAACCGAAGTTCAATTATGTTAAAGCGGGATTATTAAACAAGGCGGATGTTGAGGTAAACGAAGATGGAAGTGTTAACATTCGGGTGAGGAAGTATGCCACAGGACAATTGGTAAGTCTCAAGAAACATAGTTATCTTGATATGACGCCAGAGGATATCTATGATGACTTGAAGGAAAATATTTCTAAAGCCTTTTCGGACTATCATGTTAAGATTGATTCTATAGCCTATGATTTCAAGCGAGACACTGTTTGGGAATATTATGAGTTTACGATTCCTGATTATGTGACGACTCTTGCCAACATGGGGCAGATAGAAATTCCCTTTATACAACGTTCAATAATAGAGGAGATTTCCACTGCCTTTGTCCGTGAAACCAGAAAATTGCCGCTGATAATTCATATTGGCGAACTTGAATACATAATAGACTCAATATCTATAACATATCCTAAGGGATGGAAGGTATATGAATTGCCGTTTAAAGAAAATGAGAAGATAGAATCCAATCACTTCAGATGGGAGGCATCGTCCAAGGTTGACAATGGCAAAGTGCTTATTGCAAGAACGCTTGAAATATCTCCATATTGGATTTATCCCGATGAATATTCCAAGGAACGTGAAACATTCCATCAAATAAAGAAGAAAGAGAAGTCCAAACTTTTATTTCAATTGCGTTAGGTTTCAATGAATGATAGTTGGATTTAATGCACGCTTGCTTAAGAATGGGGTTTCGGAAGGATTGAATGTATATGCGTGGGAGGTAGTTAGGCGATTGGCATTACGGAACCCGACGTGGCAATTTATCTTGTTTTTTGACCACAAGGATTTTGATGAATTTTTGCCATATTCCAATATGTATGGCTTGTATGTTCCACCACCATCCCGCCAAATGGTTCTTTACTATCTGTGGTTTCATCACACTTTGCCTGAGACAGTGAACAGGATAAAACCTGATGTGTTTTTATCGCCAGAACCATTTATTCCCGTGGGGGTGGATGTTCCTGTAGTTATGTCAATGCATGATATAGCATACATATATGAATTTTCGGGTTTGTCACTTCCCTATCGCATTTATTATTGGAGGATGATAGATAAGTATGTTGATTATGCCAAACACATTATTGCCAATTCGCATTACACAAAGCGGGAAGCACAAAAACTTTATGGAATTGCGGATAGCAAATTCACAGTTGCTTATCTCGGCATCAAAGATTTTCCCACTCCTGAAAGACCGCCTTTTATGGTTCCAGACAGGTTCTTCTTTTATTATGGAGCAATACAACCAAGAAAGAACATTTCAAGATTATTAAAAGCCTTTGACGTCGTAGGAGAAAAATTACCTGATGTTTATCTTGTGATAGCAGGACGCTTTGCATGGGAATATGAACCTATCATTGAGCAATGGCGACAGATGAAGTTTAAAGAAAGGGTTATATTTACTGGCGGTTTGCCCGACTCACAAATACACTATTTGCTCAAGAAAGCAATTGCTCTTGTTTTCCCTTCTTTAATGGAAGGTTTTGGTTTGCCTGTTGTGGAGGCACAAAAGGTCGGATGTCCTGTGATTACGTCCAACACGAGTGCTTTGCCAGAAGTGGGCAGAGAAGCTTGCATTTATGTAAATCCCAGAGATGAGGGTCAGATAGCGCATGCAATGTTCTCACTGGGTACAGACGAACACTTACGAGAGACTATGATGAGAACAGGTTTAGTCAATGCCTTGCGTTTTTCCTGGGATAAGACTGTTGAAAATATTGAGAATGTTTTGAGACAGGTAACGGCGGGAAATGTGTAAAGAAGGCATTTCTGCCTTAGTGATTTATGAGTACGGGAATGGGTTGTTCGTGATTTGTTGATATGAAATAAATACCTGGAGGTAAGGAAAAGGGTAGGGTTACTTGCTTGTTTTTGACTTCTGTAGAGTATAATAAGGTGCCAGAGGAGGAAAACACAGTTATTTTTTCACATTGATTCGGGCACGTAATATGTATAGTCTGGGTTAGCGGGTTGTAGTGGGCGTAGAAAGTGTTGTTGCGAGCAATTGGCTCAATAGCAGATTGTATTTGGGAATATTGTGGAGTGTCACACAAAAACTGTAATTGCAGTGGAGAAGGATTTTTGATAATTGTCGTGTCAAATCTTTTTATTACGTATGTTGAGTTTAATCCACTAAGGTAAATGGAATCGGTGGAGCCAAAGTATTGAAGAATAGAGTCCCTATGAATGGGTGTGACTATGGTTCCTGTAATATCAATAACTGAAATGTTTTGTTGGGATAGAGATGAAAATCCACAACACCCAGAGACATAAAAATCTTTTTGTTGATTGCTATTGTCCTGCAGATAAAATATAGTGGCATCAAAGGAGTCACTGATTTGCCACTTGTTAGTATTTATCATGCCAACGGCGTTGGGAATTATGAGTAACCATATATTGCCTGCTGAATCAATAGTAGTGTTTATACTGTTATGTGATACAGAGAAATAGTCGTTATGGTTATGTGATGCTATGAGTTCCCATAACTCAATGAGATTCAAAGATGTGTCTGTTCTCATAAGAATGAACCTGACAAAATTTACAGTAGAGTTGCCAATAGAATCAGATTCCAATTGCCAATATCCTGCTAATACATAGAATTCTTGGTCAACATGGTCATAAATAATGCGTAAAGGAAGGATTGCTGTGTTGGAATCTGGAACCTGAAAGCCAAATGCTCGTGCCTGCTTAATATGTGTAAAGTTTGCATTTGTAATATACATAGTAAGCCAGTTAAGGGGAGGTTGCCATGACGCCCCCACTATAATTATTTTGTTTTCAAAGGGGAAGAAGTGTCCTATAAATTGAGAAGACACGTTGCTATTGGAAAAGTCAAAGTGAAACAAAGTGTCTGCTATCGTCCCGTCTTGCCTGATTTCCATGAACCCATTGAAAGTGGTTTGTGATGGAGTCTGACCATAAATCAGAAAGAGGTTCTTTCCATTTGCTTCAAGAAATTCGCTTGTAAACAGTGTAGGGATTGAATTGGGAGAATGTTTGATAGTATATACGTGTTTGCTTATTGTGGTGCCATTAGAGTCAATTATTTCCGTCTGGAAAAACAAAGCGGAATTAATGTAAAAAGTTGGGATGTCCCCGTAATATCCCTTAATAGCAGTGTTAACGGTGATTATGTTGTCATTGCTGGCAACAATGCCGGATTTTACAAGGGGCACACCATTTGAATTCGTCCATCGTGTAAGAATATGGTATGTTGTGTGTGTCTCAATGATAATTTGTGAAGGAAAGGCTGAATAGTTAATTATCTTATCGGGGTGGTATATGGAATTGAAAGGAAAAACGCCAGGGTTTGTGCTCAAATTGTCAGCAGACTTTTCTGAAAGCCATTTATTGTAATCAATAACAGGCAGATTGAAATTTTTCTCTTCAACAAACAGGTTTATTGTTCCACCATTAGTTGTGCCTCCATAAGCTTTATGAACCCAACACCCCTGTTCCAAAACCCAGCGCTGTTGAGCACTAATTGTTAGGGAAAGAACAATTTGTATTATTAGTAGGTTATTTTTCGCCATTGCTGTAGTATTTTTAGAATTTAGGAGTTGTAACCTTAATCGATTCTATTCCTTCGAGAGTGTTGAGAAAATTGTGTTATCATATTAGTTAATAAGTCAATGCAAAGATAAGCGATTTTACTTTTCATGACAGGTGGTTTTGAGAGTTGTTTAGTTCAGTTTCTTCTGCCAGTGTTGTTAGATGAGCGGAAGCGCGGCGTAGCAGTAGGGATGCATTAATGCGGTCAATGAGACAGACTAGTAAAGCCTCCGCTGATACAGGAGAGCCCACTACCATTGACTGCTTGACTAGTCGTTTGTTGTGTTTTAAAATGTTCTCCACGGGATTGTTTGTGTAAATTAACCTTCTCACAGGCGGGTGATAATTCAGGTGTACCACTAATTGTTCAAAGC
>WFXT01000050.1 GCA_015490475.1 Bacteroidota bacterium | reverse complement strand
TTGAATAAACCTGTTTCAAGGAAAATCTGTCCATCAGTAATGGAAATAACATTGGTTGGTATGTAAGCAGACACGTCCCCGGCCTGGGTCTCAATAATTGGAAGGGCTGTTAGAGAACCACCACCTTTAACACGACCTTTCAATGACGGTGGCAAGTCATTCATCTGAGAAGCAACCTTATCGTTATTGATTATTTTAGCTGCTCTTTCCAGGAGTCGTGAGTGTAGATAGAATATGTCACCAGGGTATGCTTCGCGACCAGGAGGACGACGCAATAGCAGTGAAACTTCACGATATGCTACTGCCTGTTTGGACAAGTCGTCGTATATAATTAATGCGGGACGTCCTGTATCCCTGAAATATTCCCCTATAGCACACCCAGCGTATGGTGCCAAATAGACTAAAGAAGCCGGATAAGAAGCAGGTGCTGAAACAACGATAGTATAATCCATTGCTCCATATTCCTCAAGAGTTTTGACAGTTTGGGCAATCGTTGAACCCTTCTGCCCACAAGCTACATATATACAAATTACGGGATTTCCTTTTTCATATTCTTTGCGTTGATTAATGATGGTATCAATAGCGATGGTTGTTTTACCTGTTTGTCTGTCGCCAATAATAAGCTCACGTTGCCCTCGTCCAATAGGTATCATAGCATCAATGGCGACAATGCCTGTCTGTAATGGTTCACGAACAGGTTCTCTGTAAATAACCCCTGGTGCTTTTCTCTCCAGAGGCATTTCAATTAGCTCGCCTTCAATAGGTCCTTTCCCATCTACTGGATTGCCGAGCGGGTCAACGACACGTCCTATCATGCCTTCGCCAACCATAATAGAGGCTATACGCCCCGTTCTTTTCACTATATCTCGTTCCCTTATACTCTTAGTGTCACCCATAACAGTAATACCTACATTGTCCTCTTCAAGGTTAAGCACAATTCCCATTGTGCCTGAAGGCTCAAAGCGGACCAGCTCGCCAGCCTTCACTTTGGTTAGTCCGTATGCCCGGGCAACACCGTCCCCAACTTGAAGAACAATGCCCGTTTCTTCTAATTCCGCTTCTGAGAGACTTTGGGCAATTTCTGCTTTAATTATTTCTGTGATTTCTTCTGCACTTATAAATGCCATACTTCATTTATTTTGAGAGGTTATTTTTTCTGAAATTATTTTTTCAGTGATATGGCGTGCTTTTTGAAGTTTCTTTCTTATTGAGAGGTCAATTTGTCCTTCTTCGACTCTAATGATTACGCCGCCAATGATTGAATTGTCAACCTGTTGTCTGAGAATAGCATCATTTACTTTGAAGATTTCTTTGACTTTCTGGGCTATGAAATTTATTGTTTGTTTATCCAGTTCTATAGGTACAACAAGGTCCACATCTTTTATGCCTTTATGTTTAAAGAATACTTTTTCATATTGCTTAAAAATGGCATCAATATATAGCACCCTATTTTTGCGAACAAGAAGCAGAATAAACTTTAAAAGCAGCTCATCAACCTTTCCTGTAAAAATTTTCTCAATGATTTTAGCTTTTTCAAGTGGTTCTATAAAAGGAGTTTTGAATAAAAATTGCAGTTCTCTTACTTGTGTTGTGAGTTCCGCTACTGCTTTGAGCTGTTGGTAAATGGCATCTATTTTGTTATATTCTTGGGCTAATTGAAACAGAGCTAATGCATATCTTTTTGCCAACCTCTCAATTCCTACTTGCAACATTGATGGTTGTTTCGCTAAGTTCTCTTCTTATGTGTTCTTCGTGAGCTTGTCTATCTTTAAGTTCTTTCTTTAGGATAGCTTCTGTTAGGGAAATGACCAGAGTAACGGCGTATTCTTTAAATTCTGCCAGAGCCCTTTCTTTAAGAACATATGCTTCTTGCTCTGCGGCTTTGAGTATCTTTTGTGCTTCTTCTCGGGCTTCTTCCTTGGCTTCCTCTATAATGGTTTCTTTTATTTTCTTGGCTTCTGCTATTATTTCCTGTTCTCTTTGCTTAGCCTGTTCAATGAGTTTTTCTTGTTCTGCTTTTAATTGGCGAAGCTCTTGACGGGCAGCTTCCGCCGCGCGCAGAGCTTCTTCTATTCGCTTTTCACGTGCTTCAAGAGCCCCCAGTATAGGACCCCATGCAAATTTCTTAAGCAGAAACAGTACTATGAGAAATACCACAGTGAGCCAAAAGACAACCCCTAAATCAGGAGTTAATAGTTCCATGGAAATAAAGTTTTATTACACGAAGAGAGCAATGATGCATGTGACGATTCCAAGAATACAAATACCTTCAATGAGAGCAGCTGAAATAATCATTGTTGTTCTGATGTCATTTCCTGCTTCTGGTTGCCTTGCTGTTGCTTCAGCAGCACGAGCGCCAATGTTACCGATTCCAATTCCTGCTGCTACCGCCGCTATTCCTGCACCGAGTGTTGCACCAAGCTTCCCAAGTGCCACCTCTAAGAGAATTATCATCAGTGTCATCATCTTTTGTCTTATTTTGATATTGCAAAGTTAAGCAGGTTTGAATTAATGGAACGGTAGAAAAACCATCTCTGTTCCGAATGATAGAGCATAACGATAAACATGATTATCCTATGAATAACGAGAAAGTAGTGTATCTCAAAGGCTTGGACGCAGAACAGTTGAAGGAAATACTGGTAGAGAAGGGATATCAAGAATATAGGGCAAAGCAAATTTTGAACTGGATATGGAAAAAAGGAGAAAGTGATATTAACAGATGGTCTGACCTGCCTGCATCTATGAGAGAGTGGCTAAAAGGTTCTTTTTCCGTGGAGATATTACAATTAACTGACAAAAGGATTTCTTATGACGGGACAATAAAATTTACATTTTCTCTTGTTAATGAACCCAACATAGAACTTGAATCTGTGCTAATCCCTTCCCGAGATGGGAAGCGAAATACACTTTGTGTCAGTTCACAAGCGGGATGTGCTATAGGATGCACTTTTTGTGCTACTGGCACCCTTGGTTTACTAAGAAACTTGCAATGGTATCACATTTTAGACCAATTGCTGCAAGCGCAAAAAATTTCTGGAAAGAAGATTACTAATGTTGTCTTTATGGGCATGGGAGAACCTATGCAAAACTTAAAAAATGTCATTGCAGCAATCAGGAAAATGCATGATTTCTTTGACATTGGCTACAGACACATAACAGTTTCAACTGTGGGTATTCCAAAGGGAATTATTAAGCTTGCGGATGAATTACCGAGGGTAAGGCTTGCCCTTTCTTTACACAGTGCTATTCAGGAAAAAAGAGAAAAAATTATTCCGCTTGCTAAGGCGATATCATTGGATGAGATAGTTGAAGCATTGAAGTATTATTATGAAAAGCACGGACGCTGGCTAACATTTGAATATGTTATACTACCCGGGTTCAATGATACAATGGAAGATGTTACTGCATTGGTAGATATGGGGAATAGAGTACCTGCTAAAATCAATTTGATACCATTTAATCCATTTCCTGAGGCACCGTTTAGAGCGCCTACAAAACGTGAGATATATAGATTTGCAGGTATTCTGGAAAGAAAATATCCTTATCCTGTAACGGTCAGGATGCCACGGGGTCGGGACATAGCGGGAGCTTGCGGACAACTGGCTCTATTGCATAAAAGAGAGCAATTAAAAGAATCACAGTAGAGAGAGGGCATAAGGTACTATTTGTTCCCGAGGAAGCCATTTTACTGGATACCTTCTGAACCATGTGTATTGACGTTTGGCGTATCTGCGAGTGTTTCGCTTTACTAACTCAATGGCTTTCTGGGAAGAGTATCTACCTGCAAAAAAGGGGAAAAATTCTTGATATCCGTGAGAACGGAGGGCATAAAGGTGGTTATATGGATACCAGAGGCGTGCTTCTTCAATGAGACCTCTAAATACCATTTTGTCAACGCGACGGTTTATCCTTTCATAAAGGATATGGCGTTCTTCTAAGATACCAAGCCAGACAATATTATAGGGAACAATAGGATGTTCCTTCCTAAAAGAAGAAAGAAATTGGGAATAAGGCTTTCCTGTATAAAGACAAACTTCCAAAGCTCTTATTACACGAGGAGGATTTTTTGTGTCAACAATTTGAATGGCATACGGGTCTTTCTCTTGAAGCATATTCACAAGGTGGTCAAGCCCTTCCGTTATTAGTAATGTTTCAAGATAATGTCTCATATGTGAGGGGACGGAAGGGATTGGGTCCAAACCGTATATAGCCGAGTGTATATAAAGCCCAGAACCACCTACCATAATTAGAAAGTCATGATGTTTAAATAGTTGTGCCATTAAGTCCCTCGCTTCTTCACCATAATCGCCAGCAGTATATTTTTCAAAAATTGATACATGGTTTATGAAGTGATGTGGAATAGTATCTAAGTAGTCAGCAGGGGGTTTGTTAGCACCAACACCAAGTTCAATATAAATCTGGCGTGAATCGGCAGATATAATTTCTGTTTTTAGTTGTAAGGCTAACTGGAAGGCAACGTCTGTTTTTCCTGATGCAGTGGGTCCCACTATGATAAACAGTGTCTTGTTATTATTCATTGGATTTTGATGCTCTTGTTTCTGGTGCCTCTTGCTTTGACATCTCTTCTTGCTTTGCTAACTGTATAAACTCGGCAAGAGTATATTTAGGAGTCAAACCCAACTCTTTCCCTTTTTGTATCATGAATTCAAAGGCTTCAATAAAATCGTTTCTTATCTGTCCATCCAGTATTGCATCTTTAATAGCCTTTTTTATTATACCCACGGGTCTGGACGGAGGAATACCAAATACTTTCATTATTATGTCACCAGAAATGGGAGGTTGAAAGTTCTTTATTCTGTCCCTTTCTTCTACTTCCTGAATCCTTCTTTCAAGCTTGTCAAAGTTTTGCAAATATTTCTTTACTTTCTCCGGTCTTGATGAAGTAATGTCTGCCCTACATAGTTTTAGCAGGTCATCCAGAAGGTCACCTGCATCGTTAATGAGTCTTCTAATACCACTGTCAGTAACGTTTTCCTGTGTTAATGCTATTGGTCTTTGGTGAAGAGCCACCAATTTCTTGACTTTCTTCATTCTGGAATCAAGGGGCAAATGGAGTCGTCTGAAGATTTTGGGAACCATTTTGGCGCCGACAGCATCATGCCCGTGAAATGTCCATCCTTCTTTGGGGTCAAATGCCTTGGTCTTTGCTTTACCTATGTCGTGCAGGAGAGCAGCCCAACGTAACCACAGGTCGTCAGTCAATGCTGCAATATTATCCAGAACTTTGAGCGTGTGCTTGAAATTATCCTTGTGCCTGAAACCATTCCTTTCTTCAACACCTTTCAGGGCAGTTAGTTCTGGAAGGATAATATCCAATAATCCTGTTTTATCAAGCAGTTTGAAGCCTATAGATGGTTTTTCTGCCATAAGAATCTTGTTAAGCTCGTCAGATATTCGCTCTGGGGCAACAATTTGGATTCGGTCTTTCATTTTTGATATAGCCTCTAATACCTTATCGTCAATTTTAAAGTTTAACTGTGTTGCGAAACGAATTGCTCTTAGCATCCTCAAAGGGTCATCATAGAAAGTTTGCTCTGGGTCAAGAGGTGTTCTAATTATCCTGTTCTTGAGGTCTTCAATTCCTGTAAATGGGTCGTATAAAGTACCATAATCTTCTGGGTTCAGACTTATTATTAATGCGTTGATAGTGAAGTCCCTCCTCTTTAGATCATCTTCCAGTGTTCCGGGTTCTACATGTGGATTTCGTGAATCGGGGGAGTAAGATTCTTTGCGGGCACCAACAAATTCCAATTGCCAGTCATCATGGTTAATACTGGCGGTTCTAAAGCGTTTGTATATTGCCACATGAGGCTTTCCGGGAAGCCGTTGAGCCACCCTTTTTGCCAGCAGATGAGCGTCGCCTACACAAGTGAAATCAACGTCTTTAGAAGGTTTTTTAAGCAATCTATCTCTTACATACCCACCAACTACATATACGGGAATGTTAAGCTTTTGAGCCTCTTCGGAAACAATTCTGAAAATTGGGTCATTAACGAGGGCGTCTGCCTTGGTGATAGGCTTCAGCTTCACTTCCATGATAGGTAAGAAAACAAATCTACTCAATATAAAGTTCGCTGGGCTTGAGCTTTCTGATTGGTGCTTCGTGCCCTTCGGTTATCTCAATAGCAATAGGTATATGTGTCTGTGGGTCGGCAAGGTTTGAATCATAATCAGCAACAATAGCATAAACAGTTGGATGCTTGCTTCTTAGTTCTCTCAAACTACTGACGTCAAGGAAATAAATGCTTGTGTTGATAGGGTCCTGTTCAACTATAATGTGTTTGTCGTTGGGTGGTTTAGTATCGGAAAAGGTTTCACCACCAATAGTGATTTTTAAAACATGACACTTGAACGGCAGAATTATTCGTCTCTTGAGAATAAACGCTTTTATACCTTTGTCAATGGCTTCCTCAACTCTGTATATCATTTTTATAAGGCTTTACTGCTACGAAGATAAATTACTCTTTTTAACTTTTTCGTTGTCTGAGCCATTTCATAAGGTCATCTTTTAATTCTGTAATGGGTTTTATCCTGTCTGACAGAGGGACATCGTCTCTTATTACGTAGGTGGCATCAATATCCACTTCCGCTATTGCTCGTCCCTTCCTAACAGGCTCTATATTAATTAATTCACCATCTTCATCTAATGTTATGAAAAGAGTCTTTATCGGTGAAGTAATTTCTGATTGCTTTAGTTTCAGTGACCAATATCCTGTTTGCGCTATCCTTTCCCTTAGACTTGCCTTAACAGATATTATAGCTATTGGTATACATTCTATGGGTTCATATACTACAAGGTCTGCATCAGGTAAATGTAACCCGAAGTCGTTGCCAAAATCAATAACCAGAGAGCGCTTTACTTTACTCAAACATACATCTAAATTTTTTTCATGATGACCCAGCTCAGAGCCTTTAATTAGCTTTAATTCTGTGCTTTCAACAGCCAATTTTATTTCTTCCATAATTAAATCTTCAAGAAGATGCCCTTTAAACGATTTCCATGACTGTTCAGGGTCCCTAATTCCAAAAGCAATGATGCCTTTGGTGTATGCATCTTTAAACCTTTGTAGAGTGCGTGATATATTACTAATGCCATCTTGCTTAACTATCTGCTTTATTCTGTGTTTTAACTCTTCTATGAACTTCTGTTTTCCTTGCTTGTTAAAATTGCGTTTATCTTTCATAGAAATTCCACTTTATGTTAAGATTTTTATTTTTGTTGGTAGAGTCCTTATC
>WFXT01000049.1 GCA_015490475.1 Bacteroidota bacterium | reverse complement strand
TATATACTCTCAGTTCGTTGTTTATCAAAGTGGTTTTACCATAATCATAAGAGATTTCTGACATTTCGTCACCATCTTTGAAATCACGATAATCAGACCATTTATAATTAAGTCGGTTGACATTTTCTTCTTCTGTTACGGGAACGTAGCGGAGCCTTCCAAGGCTATCTTTTTCAAGGGGAACACCTTCTTCATCAACTGCTAACTTCATGAAGACGTTGCCACGGAATGCGTTGAGGTCATCCGCATCCAGTGGTGTGAAAGGTCTATAGACGTCTGCTACCCATTCGGCAACGTTACCTGCCATGTTATAAAGACCAAAATCGTTAGGCATAAATGAATTAACAGGTGCAGTAGGACAAGCAGCATCATTTAATGCTCCTGCAATACCCATATAGTCCCCTTCGCCTCGTTTGAAGTTGGCGAGGAAAGCACCCCACCAGCCACCGTGGACAGGATAACGTAAACCATATCCATTCCATGGGAAGACCTTCGTTTCAAGCCACATTTCTTCACCAGGTGCAAATAAGTTACCAATCATAGCCCACGCGGCGTATTCCCATTCTGCCTCTGTTGGCAATCTATAGTCTGGTAGTAATATACCATCTTCCAGACGAACTCTACGTTCACCAGTTCCCGTGGGATTAAGGTCTGGCAAGTACCTTCTGACCATCCCTTCATATTGTCCCGCCAGATATGCTTCTGTGTTGAAGTTATCTTCATTAGTTTGGTTAGGGTTAGGCTCTAATATTCCCTCTCTGATAAGAATCATCTCATTTACACGGTCTGTTCTCCACTTGGCGAATTCAGTCGCTTGAACCCAGCTGACTCCTACGACGGGATAAAAGTTATATGCAGGGTGCCTGAAATAATATTTGACAAGAGGTTCATTATAAGCCAGGGGGGAACGCCATACGAATGTGTCGGGTAGAGCGTTCCACACCACTTCAGGGAAGTCGGTTCCAAAAACTCGCCTCAGCCAGTAGATATATTCACGATAGTGAACATTGGCAATTTCTGTTTCGTCCATATAGAAAGAAGTCACTGTTACCCGTCTTGGATATGCATTCCAGTCGTATGCAATGTCTTCTTCTGGGTTACCCATCCTGAACGTACCACCTTCAATTAATACGAGGCCCGGACCTGTTTCCTGACCGGGATAATCCCTAACTTCAAAACCACCCCAGTCTGGATTGTTATATTCCCAACCTGTCACCTGAGATGTTTCGCGACGGCATCCAGTTAAGGCAAACATCAAAACCGCCCCTAAAAGCAAACTTCTTTTCATCATGACTTCCCGTTTGAAGTGGTTACATTTCCTTTTACGCAAAGATAACGCATTTAGTTCAAATGGTTGTATGCAAAGTTAATGTAAATGGAACTAATGTTCGTGCTAAAACACGTTTATTTAAGCAAAGAGTAAATTCACAATAATGATATTAACCAAAGTCATTTTGTCTCTTTTGGTCACCAGTGGTGCTATCTATGTGGTATATCGTGCATTGAAATGGTTTTACAGAAAAGCAGACCTCAAGTGGTACGGAGATTGATTATGTAATCTTTCGCTGAGCGCAAGGAAGTGAACGCCGGCACCCCCGGTAGGGGACTTCTGTCACCTATAAAGATGGGGTAGCTACCTATTCTAATGGCTAAGAGCACGTCTTTTATATCATCGCCTATAAATACGGATTTGCGCGGCTCTACGTCAGGAAAAATGTGCACCAGACGAGTTATCATGCCATAAGAAGGCTTTCTACACAAACAAGTTCCTTTTAAGTGCGGACAGAAGAAAATGCCATGTATTTTGATTCCTTTATCCTTAAAGACGTTAAATAGCAATCTGTGTATTTCCAACAAGTTTTCAATTTTGGTTATCCCTTTGCCGACACCCTGCTGGTTAGTTATGATAAATATCCTTTTAAAAAAAGGAGTTATTTGCTCAAGTGTCTCAATAACATCTGGTATAAGCTTGAATTCATTGACATGAGATATGTAGCCTTCTGTTTTTTGGTAGTTAATTATTCCATCTCTGTCAAGGAAAAGGGTCCACGATTCTGAAGGGTTATTCATGGGGGGAGTTATTCAATAATTGTTTTTCAATAAGCTGGCAAATTATGTGCCCAATTATCTTGTGACCTTCCTGTATAATTGGTGTATCTTCCGAAGGTATTATTATAGCATAGTCGCATAACTGTGCCATTTGCGTTCCTTTTGCCCCTGTGAAGCCAACTGTCATAATTCCTAAGTTTTTGGCTGTCTCAATTGCTTTGAGTACATTAGGTGATTTACCAGATGTTGAAAACGCCCATAATACATCGTTCTTTTTTCCAAGTGCTTTAAGTTGTCTGGCAAAAACATGTTCATAGCCATAATCATTGGAGATAGCAGTTGTTGCGGCAAGGCTCTGGTGCAGCACAATAGCAGGCATAGGTTCTCTATCTTGATAAAACCTACCAATTAGCTCTCCCGCCAGATGGTCTGCGTCTGTGGCACTGCCCCCGTTACCGCAGAAAAAGACTTTATTGCCTTGTGTGAGTCTTAAAAATGTTTCTCGTGCAACGGATATTATCGTATTGTGTAAATCAATATTCTCAATTAGTGCATCTATTATTTCTTTGCGGTTTAAGAGTAGCTTTCTTATTACTTCTGACATCGTGGTTTGCGTTTCTACTTAACTTTAGGGCGAAAATACTTAATAACGAATTATGAGGATAGATGTAGTTGCCGTAATTCCTGATATTGTTAAATGCTTCATAGATTACTCCATAGTCAAACGTGCGAGGGAAAAAGGGGTCGTGTCCATTTTTGTCCATGACCTAAGGGATTATGGCATAGGAAGATACAGACAGATAGATGATATACCATATGGTGGTGGAGCTGGTATGGTGCTTAGACCAGAGCCTTATGCTAAGATTATTGACAAGCTAACTTCAGAGCGTGAATATGATGAGGTAATAATGCTGTCTCCTGCAGGAGAATTGTTTAATCAGCGAATGGCCAATGAACTGTCTATGAAACAAAATCTAATCATTCTGTGTGGACACTACAAGGGTGTTGATGAAAGAGTCACACAACTTTTTGCTACGCGAGAAATATCAATTGGGGATTATGTTTTGACTGCAGGTGAATTAGCTGCTGCTGTTGTTATAGATGCTGTTGTCAGACTGCTACCGGGAGTGCTCGGAGATGAGATGTCTGCCTTAACTGATAGTTTTCAGGATGGCTTGTTAGCACCACCTGTTTACACTCGTCCCCCTGAATTCAGAGGCTTAAAGGTTCCTGATGTGTTGAGAAGCGGACATCATGCTAAAATTGCAGAATGGCAGTGGGAACAATCTCTGGAGAGAACCAGACAGAGAAGACCTGATTTATACAAAAAATTTCTTGAAAAAGCACAAAGATTAGGTACAAAACATGAAAATAAGAGGAAATGAAAATAGGTATTGTATGTTATCCAACATTTGGAGGAAGTGGGATTATTGCCACTGAGCTGGCTCACGAGCTGGCTGTTCGCGGTAATGAAGTGCATTTAATTAGTTATTCCAGACCTGTCAGGATGTACAGAGGCGACGGATTATACTTCTTTCACCAAATACCAGTCATGATATATCCTCTGTTTGAATATCCCCCTTACGAATCTGCTTTAGTGAGTAGGTTGGTAGAGATAGCTTTAAAACATGATTTAGATATTCTTCACGTGCATTATGCGGTTCCCTTTGCTGGGGCTGCGTATATGACAAAACATATTTTGAAACAACAGCACAATAAAGTGTTGCCTTATATAGTTACATTACACGGAACAGATATTACTCTCGTTGGGAAAGATAAATCTTTTGCTCCTGTTGTCAGATTTGGTCTCTTCAATGCAGATGGCATTACTGCTGTGAGTAGATTTCTAAAGAACGAAACCGTTGAAAATTTTGGAATTCCTGCTGAAAGAATTCGGGTAATATATAATTTTATTAACACTACCCAGCATAACAGGGAATATTGCAAAAGAGCGCAATATTTAGACAGATGGCGACGATTCATAGCACCCAGAAATGAGTTTATTATATGCCATATTTCTAACTTCAGGCCTCTTAAAAGGATAGACGTTTTGTTGAAGTCCTTTAGGAAAGTAATTGATGACGGAATTAATGCGAAGCTAGTGTTAGTTGGTGATGGTCCTGAACGACAAAATATGGAGTTATTAGCGAGAAATCTGAATCTTGAGGATAAAGCACTATTCCTGGGAGTTCAGGAAGATGTGAGAGACATTTTATGCATTAGTGATTTATTTGTTCTAACATCGGAGTCGGAAAGTTTTGGACTAGTGCTTCTTGAAGCAATGGCTATGGGATGCCCAGTAGTGGCTTCTGAAACTGGTGGAATTCCAGAAGTGGTTAGAGATGGCATTGAAGGACTACTATGTCCTGTAAACGATGTTGACTCATTTGCCCTTGCCATCAAAAAGGTTTTGACAAATCCAGAACTACATGAGCGGTTGGCAAGAAATGCAGTAGCGAGAGCAAAAAAATTTGATGCCTCTGTGGTTATTCCTCAGTATGAGAAAGTTTATAAGGGTATTTTAAAAAACGAGTAAAGGGAACTATTTACCCGATTGAAATAGTTTTGAGAATGCGGATGGGCAGTTAGCTCAGTGGTTTAGAGCGCCGTCTTGACAGGACGGAGGTCGCAGGTTCGACTCCTGCACTGCCCACTAGAAATTAGTTTCTTAGAGCTCTTCGGTATATAAATGTTAATGGCAAGATTCGTAACTTTCTTATAGTTAGTATAACCTTCTGGATCTTTATTATATCATGTTCTTCCACAGCCAAATTGGATAAAATCAAGGGTAAGAACTTAGTATACAGGACAAAAGATTGGACAGTAAGTTTGATACTTTACATTGATTCTTCAATTCAAAATGAGGATACTTTGCTGTATTATAAGCATTTTAAAAATATCATTGCATTTCCTGTAGGTAGATTTGAATTCTCACATATGGCAGGTTGTTTAGCAATAACAGGATCAGGGGGACCGTTTGGTATAACCCAGATTTTCTGTTTTTAAAGTCTGATCAAAGCTGCTCAGATCGGATATACTATGCCGTGAGAGAATGTGTTGATTGTCCTGATTCCATGCATAAAGTAAGCATTTTTATTGTAGATTGCATTTACGACGAACTTATTAAATAGCCTATTGGAATATTAGTTATGAATGCTTGTGATTCCGTAAATGAGAGGAAAATCGTGGTTAGGTCTGACTGTAGGGAAAAAATTCAATATGTCTCTCAATCATGTGATAGTCTGGTGGTATCATTAACTTACATGGGCAGGACAAAGATAGAAAGCAGAGTGATTCCTTTGAATCAAGGTCAGGGTGTTCAAAAAGAGGTAGTAATTACTGTGTCTAACGTGGCTAATGTATGGAGGAGGTATCTGGTGTATGGTGTTGTTTCCCTTGACAAGAAGCATTTACTCTTTGTGTATATGCTTGTAAACATAGAAAAGCTGAATGCTATCGCTTTAGGCGGTATAAATATTAAAAAAGCCCCTCAGAAGAGGGGCTTCTCAACTATGTTATTGAAAGGAGTTGGAAGAACTAATTTAGAATCGTGGTGTTACTACGTTTGTTCTTCCTCGTTTTTCAAGCATTATATATCCTATTCCGATTTCAAAGCCACCAAATCCACGATTTGCTTTTGATAACTGGGATATTGTAAGGTCATAACTTGCCATAATTGTAAAGCCTTCATACTCATATCTGACCATTGGGATAACTGCATCATTAACTCTGAACATTGCTCCGAAACTGATCGCATGAACATCTCCTCCTCCATAGTATCCGGCACCAGCTCCCTTGGATAGATTTATTTTAAAAAGTAATCCACCTATTCCTTCAATATGGGGACCCTGCATCCATGCCCATAATCCCGGGATTAGAGCAAATTTGGGGTTTATGCTATATTGCACTTGTCCATGGATTCCAAAACGTATGTTTAGGCGATCCTTGTAAATGTCAGTTACTGAAATGTCTGGTCTAAGGGGGTGAAAAGCACTTGCACCAACCAAGAATTGGAGTTTATCGTTGGGGACACCAAACCAGGCAGCACCGACTCCTAAGTCAATAAAACCGGTGACAGGGTCAAAATTCTCACCAATTGGACGGTCCGGATCAAAGCTCCATCCTGTCCATTGGGCATCAGTAGTGGCATTGTCATATTCTAATTTCCTTGAAGCGTAACTTATAGAGATTCCGGCACTTAGATACTGGCTATAACTAAGCATTTTCATGAAACTTCCTTGCAATCTAATATCGGTTGTTACAAATCCCAGTCCGGGTGCTCCTGCTCTGTCATGATAAATAAACACACCTGCCCCCACTCGGTCATTTCTTAATGCCTTTATAGGAATTGGAGCATCTGCTGTTAATGCTGCGGTCATAAAAGGAGCAGGGATAGCTCGCCACTGGTCCCTATACACTGCGTTAACTCTGAACTTTCCACCGTGGAACCCCGTTAAAGCAGGATTTACGTACACTGGTAGAGAAACGTACTGAGAAAAGTGGACGTCTTGTGCTACGAGGGTTCCACCTAAAACCAGTGCCGCCAGCCCGAGTTTAGCGCGCCAGAACAACATAGCCCTGTTGTTTTACAAGTTCACCGTTTGACAATTCTGCCTCAAGATAATAAGCGTAGATGCCATTATTTACAGGCTTTCCATTCACTGTTCCATCCCACC
>WFXT01000048.1 GCA_015490475.1 Bacteroidota bacterium | reverse complement strand
GATTGAAGGAGCCAACATCGTTGACTGGCCCATAACATATGAAGATTTAGAACCATATTATACTGCCATAGAAAAACTTGTAGGTATCTCAGGTAAAGTAGTAAAACACAAGTGGCAGGAGCCTCGCTCCACAGAAGATTTCCCCTATCCACCATTGAAGGTCAATAAAGTGGCAGAATGGCTGGACGAAGCATGCGAAAGTCTTGGGATAGAAATAATTCCGGCACCACGAGCCATTTTGTCCGTGCCCACAGAAAACCGAGGCAGTTGCTACTATTCAAATTACTGTGGAAGTTACGGATGCGCCTCAGATGCAAAGAGTAGTTCCAGAGTAGCTTTTATAGAACCTGCAGTAAAAAACTTTGGGCTTGAAGTAAGACCCTTTTCACATGTCTATTTTCTGGAAACTAAAGGCGACAAAGTTGTCAGGGCATGGTATTTTGATAGAGAAAACAGAAAACAGTTTGTCTCAGCAAAGGTGTTCATAGTTGCAGGAATGCCAGTAGAAACAATCAGATTATTACTATTAAGCAAGAATCCAGAACATCCTAATGGCATAGGTAATGATTTTGGTCTTGTTGGTAAAAATGTGATATATTCCGCCGGGGGTTATGGAACAGGGCATTTTTACTATGAAGACCTTTCCCCGAAGGAAGCGGGAGAATTGCAGGAACGAGGAACGTTTATCAATAGGGCTGTTCAACACTTCTATGAAATAGAGGACCCAGACACAGGCAGAAAGATTAAGGGAGGCATGATAGAATTTATGTTTGAACATGACAATCCTATACGAAAAGCACTGATGCAAAAGTGGAGTGGCAACAAGTTGCTGTATGGTTCCGCACTAAAACGCAGAATTTATGAATACTTTACAAAAAGACGGGGCATCAGATTTGAAATATTTGTGGATTGGCTTCCCATAGACGATTGCTTTATTACCTTGGACGATAAAGTTAAGGATTTTAGAGGATTTCCAGTAGCCCGAATACGAGCAGGACACCATCCTCATGATATTAAGGTTGGAAAGTTGTTAGCCAGAGAGGCGGAAAAAATTCTAAAAAAGTTGGGCATCAACGAAATAGAGTCTCATATCAGTGGTTATCCGCCGCCCAATCTCGTCGCTGGAGGATGTCGGATGAGCCAGAACCCTAAGGAGGGTGTTACCGACCCTTATGGTAGAGTGCACACCGTGGACAATCTCTTCATTACTGATGCGAGCACTTTCCCAACAGGCGGATCCGTTCAATACACATGGACTATTTATGCTAATAGCCTGAGAATTGCAGATTTTATCAAAACTAATGTTCTGTAAAGATATTTGTCATCTTATCAGTGTCACATCGCCTTTTTTCATAATCACATAATCATTAACCTTGCATTTATACTCCACATAATACACATAAACATCGGGACGCAAAAGTTGTCCATCATATGTTCCATCCCACCCTACATTACTTTGTCCTGTTGCAGGGTCAAACTGAACGTCCGTTGCTTCAAATAACAGAGTCCCCCATCTGTCATACACTCTGAAAACAGTGACTTCAAGGTCAATACTGTGAGTGTATAGATAAAATACATCATTTATGCCGTCACCATTGGGGGTGAATGCAAGGGGCACAAAAAGTGCTGAATCAGTACATGGTGGTCTTCTAACAACATAGACCCACATGGTGTCTGCATCAGTACATCCCAATAAATTAACCCCCGTAAGGACTAACATAACTGTCTCTATAGGCTCAATCTGGTTATATAGTTCATAGGGATTTGGAACGAGGGCTGATGGTTCCCACCAGTGAGTCACACTGTTGAGGGCTTCCCCGTCAATAAATGCGGGCGTTCCCTCCAGAATCATAGTATCTGGTGCAGTGGTTACTTCTGGCACCGGATGGGCATAAATAACAGAATAGGTAGTATCTGGCTTACAAACCTGAATTGGTTGGGCAACAACAGTGAACACAGTAGTGTCTGTTATGTAGAAAGCATTGGCAGTTCCCGTTGCTACAACTGAAGTGTCTTTGTCATTATACCACAAGAAAGCACTGCCATATCCCGTAATGGAAATAGTGAAGGAATCAGGCGTGCAAATTTCAATAGTGTCAGGATTTGCATAAACATAAGGGGGGTCTTCACCATAAACCCTAATAGTATGCGTGTTTTCACAACCATATTGGTCAACAACAAAGACAGAAATGTCCATGGTATCATCTACTATATGCACCACCTGTTGGCAAGTGGGGCAATTGACTGCTGAAGGGGGAATCCATTGGAATGTCACCCATGGTCCGGCATCTAATGACAAAGGAGTGCTATCACACAAAAGAGTATCATCAGGAATAGGGATATATGGCAATGGTCTTATTATTAACTGGAAAGAATCAACATAGGCACAGTTAAAGTTGGTAACAGTAACTGAATACGTGATTGTATCAACTTGTGGTACATATATATCCACGATAGGTGAAGTAGTATCAGAGAGACCTATGGAAGGACTCCAATAGTAATCGTATCTTACACCAGAGTCAATGTTAATATGCAGTGTATCATACAGGCAAACGAAGGTGTCAGGTAAATCAAAGTCTGGCAGAGGGATAGTTATTAATGAAAACGAATCCCTACCGGGGCACCCATTGGGGGTATACACGTAAACGCCTACATCATAATTTCCAAGGGCAGTGAGTATTACAGAACTACATGTGTCACAGTCCACTGCAAATGACGGAAACCATTGGTATGTGTACGGACCAATTGGTGCATTGAGCCTTATTGTATCATCTTCACACATTATGGTATCATTAATTAGATTAACTCGTGGGATAGGGTCCACAAAAACCCAAACGGAATCTGTATCATTATTGGGACAATATGGGTTTGAAATCGCCACGATATAAAGCATTGTATCAGGAGGATAAATAGAAGGATCTGGACAGTTAGTACATGAGATAAAACTGTCGGGATACCATGTGTATTGATTGTGCACTGGCAGTGAAATTCTAAATGTGTCCCCTTCACACATTAAAGTATCAGGAATACTAATAGTGTCCACTTTTACGGGATAGACAGTAATTGTATCTACTAATTGGCAAAAACTATCCTTAATTGTCAGAAAGAAAGTAATTGTGTCATTGGTTAGTATATTAACCGTGGGACAGGTATCGCAATCAACGAGGGTATCAGGAAACCACTGATATGAATCTGCACCTATATTAGCAGAGAGAGTCAACGAGTCCCACACACACCAGAAAGTATCTGGGGGTAAACCGCTTTCAGTTATGTCAATTACCGTAATTGAAACTGTGTCTGTGTCTTGACATGCTCCAACCCCTGCAATTAGAATTAGTTGTAAGGATGAGTCTCCGATTAAGTATGTGTTTAAGCACGAATCACAGGCAACAACGGACGGTTCCCAATTTAAAATGGGGCTATTTGATTCAGCTTGTAAAAAGAGTGTGTCGTATTCACAAATTGTTGTGTCAGGCGTAAGAATATTAACATAGACAGGGTCATTGATTATTATCATCTGCGTGTCAACGCCCAATCCACAAGCTCCCTCTATATAGACCAGAAGTGTCTCAGGACCCTCTGTTAAAGTATCCAGAAGGGGAACAATCAACAGAGTGTCTGCAGGGTTGGAAGGTCCCAGTACTACGGAATCAGGCAATGTATCCACATCAACTCCATTGATAGCATTACCACCATAATAAATGTAAACCGTTCTTGGTGAAGGTGGCACTGGATTTACTGAAATTACCACAGCTCCTTGGATGCATCCCTCAGTTACTTCATTAGTAGTGTTGCCTCCTATTGGTATATATTGAGCATCTGCTGCTCCCGTAGTGAAAGAGCCTTTCTCAATAAACACGCCAGCATCTAAGAGAGCATCAGCAACGTCGGCAATAGCCAATTTGATGTGATATGTATCACAGGGAATAACAGGATGTTCTGCAGTTAATTTAGTGGTGAAACCATCGTATTCAATATATGGATATTGTCCCCCTGTATTTCTCACGTAATAAGCACTATTAGTATTTTGATTTATTGTATTTATAGTAACAGGTGTTGTTGTTCCGGGAACCACTGCCAGATTAACGGTTCCGGCAATACCTGGTCCACTCAGAAAAAAGCCAAAAACATCATTGAACTCAGAACCGACATATTCCTCATATTCTTCGGAACCAAAAACGTAATTAAATCGCAATGTATCCCCCATAGTGATAAAGTCAAATTCAATTGCACATAAGTCATACGTTGGTCCATCAATGGTATTGAGGTCTGGGTCCGGGGTCGCTCCCCTTGAAATGAAGGTTGTTCCTCCGCCATCGTTATTAGGCACATCCCAGATGGAACCTGTAGTCATCACAAGTCCCTGCTGTATTGCCATAGGACCTGTGTTAGTAAATTCTCCAGCAGAAGGCACAGATAGTTCACAATCTGTAGTTACATTAAAAATTATTACACCATTTCCTGCAAGGTCACGAACAACCTGTTGAATCGGTCTGGCATTGCTAACCGTAATAGTTCCCTGTCCATAAAGCTTTAGAGTAGTAACACTAACAAGACCCAGAAACAATGCCCTTTTAAGCCACATGTCCAAGACTCTTCCTTATTACAAAACTATGAAAAATTTCAATATGATGATATAACTTAGTTACAAATGGTTGTCAACATGCAAAATTATTCGCGTTTGCTTTTTACCCTGTTCTTACTGCCTATATTCTTCTCTGCTGTAGCACAACCTATTAACTTGACCAATCGCCCACGCTGGGACAGTGAGCCAATAATAAAAGTAAATCCCCTTGACCAGAACAAACTGGTCATAGCATATATGAGCTACGACCCTCTTTCGGCAGTATCAATAAAAATTTTATATTCCACTGATGGGGGTAATTCATGGAACGGTCCCATTACTATACCTCATGCCCGGTCAGGCTACTCCTCTGCTGACCCTGTGCTCTATTATGACATTAATGGCACTCTGCATCTTGTCTATGTTGACCATTTTTCAGACAATTCAGATGGGGCAATTTACCTTCGCAAGTCCTATGATGATGGACAAACATGGACATCACCAATACAGGTAATCTCTGTGAATGATGATCCAGCTGAGAAGCCTATTGATAGACCATGGATGGCAACAAGAGATGGCCAAACAATTTACGTAACAAGCATGTCAATTGTTAAAAATTCCACATTACCCAATCGCCCATATGTGAGCGTCTCCTATGACTCTGGCTACACGTGGACATGGACTTATCTTGACAGTGGAAACTATTCAGTGGGCAATTACATAAAGTCACCGATGCCTTCGCCAATAATAAAGAATGACACTCTGGTTGCAGTTTACCCGGCATATCTCCCTTCCCAAAATCACTATCCAAGGTATGTAATGGTCAAATACTTCAATGGCACAAAAACTTATACCGATATTTTGAGTGTTTCTAGTGCTTCGGGTAACGACTCCCTAAAACGAGCTCACTTATTGCTAAAAAATCCAGCGAACGATAACCACCTTGTGTTCTTATTTCCTGGCGTTTTATATGGGGACCCTGACATTCTTATGATTGAAAGTTTTGACGGTGGACAACAATGGACGTCGCCATTGCGACTTAACGATGATTCCACAGGCAATAATGTTTACCAAGATATGCTGTGGGGTTCTTTTTCTCAAGACGGCTCCCTGGCGGTGTGTTGGCGTGACAGACGACACGGTGGCTCCTTCGCTTCTGCAGGATACGATTTTTATTGCACAATAAGGAAGTCAAATCAGAGTTCTTTTTCGCCTAACATAAGGATTTCAAACAAAACATTCCCGTTTGATACACTTATCCTGATCAACGGCAATGACTTTATGTCCTGTGCAATGACCGATTCCTTCCTTTATGTAGTTTGGGGTGCCTATGATAATTCAGGAATGAATATATGGTTTGCAAAAGTTGACATAAATAGTGATTCCATTACTTCATTTCCCCTTATCCAGACGCATAATGAGATCTCTTTCATAAGAACTGCCCCTATGACATTTATGATAGAAAGCAGAATTCCAATCAAGCAAGTTGACATTCTAGATCCAATGGGTAGAATCCTGCTCACAAAAAATCCTAACAATAAAACAACTACTGTTTCGTCAGTACCTTCTCAAGACATTCATATAATTAGGCTTATCTTATCTAATG
>WFXT01000047.1 GCA_015490475.1 Bacteroidota bacterium | reverse complement strand
CTATACTGAAATGGGATTTTTCCTTGAAGGCGTTACTACCTATTATGGCGAGCTGCTTCTGTTGAGAACGGGTCTTATATCCATGAACACGTGGGCTGAAGATTTCTCTCGCATCTTAACAAGATTTTTCCAGAACTACGGACGATTTAATAAATCTCTCGCTGAATCAAGCTTTGACTTGTGGATAGATGGGTATTCGCAACACATCCCTCATAGGACAACGTCTATATATACACACGGAGCACTTGTCACCTTCTTATTAGATATACACCTGCGAATTCACACTAATAATCGCTATTCTTTTGACCATTTGATGTGCTACCTCTATCATAACTATGCTTTGAAAGGCAAGGGATTCACAGAAGATGATTTGATTTCCATACTTTCCGAATGGGGCGGTGATAAATTAAAGCAACTTTTCTACAAATATGTGTTTACTATGAGTGATATTGAAGATGACTTGAAGGAAGCATTGTCATACATAGGTGCCAATGTGTTGAAAATTCCTGCAGAACCTTATAGTGCATCCCTTGGGTTTAAGGTTTCTAACACAGGGAGAATAATTTATATGCTTCCGGGTATTTCGGCAACTACAGAACTGGCGTATGATGATGTGATACTTGGGATTGAAGGAGTGTTCCCTGAACCAGAAAATATACGACATTGGCTTAATTACTTTGTACAATATAAAAAGGAAATAACTATGATTGTCAAGCGAGGCAATAGGGAACTAAGAGTTAAAGTGCCAGTTTCATCTGTGCCATTAATTTACAATTATCATGTTACCGTGGAAGAGACAACACAATTAAGAAGTCAGTGGCTCAAATCACTACAAAAAGAATCAATATGCGCACAATAGTTCTTTTAGCAATATTCATGATTGTCAAGCCCTGTAATTCAGAGAGCCAAAAGCATTCTAATAATAGTGAGAGCCCAGATATGTCAATTCAGTTAAGAGAAAATAATTCTGATACTACTCAATGTAAAGGGGACCCTAAGCCTGATTGTATGTGTATTCAAGTTTATGACCCTGTGTGTGGATGTGATGGCAAGACTTATAGTAATTCGTGTTTTGCCAGATGTGCTGGTGTCCTGAGATGGACGAAAGGACCATGCCAGTCACAGAATGATTAAATAAACCTTATTACTTTTGCAGTAACAATAATGGAACAATGGCATATCCCGTAATAAAACTCAAGAGGGGTTATGACCTGCTGATTGAGGGAGAAGCTGAAGAGAAGATTATTCCCTTGCCCGAAAATCCCACTACTGTTGCTATTAAGCCAACGGATTTCCTTGGGATTCGCCCCATCCCTAAGCTATTCAAGAAGGAAGGTCAAATTAAGGCAGGAGAGCCTCTGTTTTATGACAAGGACTATGGTGAGGAATTGACATGGACGGCACCTGCTTCTGGTGAAATAGTAGAAATAAGACGAGGACCAAAGCGTCGCATTGAAGAAATAGTTATCCTGCTGGATAAAGAGCAAGATTACTATGAATACAAAGTGTCTCTGGATAGTACGGAAAGTGTTCGTAGTGCCCTTCTATCAAGCGGTTTGTGGGCTTTAATGGTCAGACGCCCTTATGGATTGGTCCCAAGACCAGATGAGAAGCCAGATGCCATATTTATGTCAATGTTTGACACTCATCCACTTGCTCCACGCCTTGAGTTCCTCATCAAAGGATATGAAGAGGACTTTCTTGCAGGATGGGAAGCATTGAAAAAATTAGCAGATGGGCTACCCATTTTCCTTGGCTATAGTGCCGATAGACCTCATGAGGATATTTTCCTTTCTCTTGATGGCGATAATGTTAGAAAATACTTTTTCTCTGGTCCTCATCCCTCTGGTAATGTAGGGGTTCATATTCATCATCTTTTCCCGACCTACAAGGGAGCACGGAAGGTATGGACTATTAAACCGCAATATCTGGTCTGGTGGGGACGCCTCTTTAGAAAGGGAATCGTTGACCTGACAACAAAGATAGCACTTACTGCACATGAAGTGAAAAACCCTGCTTTTTACGAAACGTTCGCTGGAGTCAATGTGAAAGCCCTATTGAAAGGGCAACTCAAGAGCGACCATGTGAGGGTAATCAGTGGAAATGTTCTCACAGGAACAAAAATTGACCCAGAAAAAGGACATGTGTCCATCAAAGACAACATGGTAACTGTCATTCCAGAAGGAGACTTTCCCGAATTCCACGGGTGGATTATCACTCATTATCCCAAGCCAAGCATATCCAGAACATTCCTGTCTGGAGTGCTTTATCACCTTGGTATTCCTGTTAAATACAAAGTCAACACTAAATTGCACGGTGAACTACGTCCATTTGTTGTTACCGGTGAATATGAGCAGGTAACACCGATGGACCTATATCCCCAGCACTTACTCAAAGCAATCATTGTAAAGGACCTTGATTTGATGGAGCAATTGGGCATCCATGAAGTGATTGAGGAAGACCTTGCCCTCTGTGAGTTCGTGTGCACAAGTAAGACACCCGTACAGAAAATCCTCAGAGAAGGAATTGAATTGTTCAGGCACGAAGTTGGATAATTTTAAAATAACTTTGCACTATGATGAAAAAACTAACCGATTCCCTCTGGAACTTCTTGCAAACAAAAGTGAAGCCCCATTTCACCAAGGGAGGGAAGTTTGAAAATCTTTACTATCTATACGAGGCAATAGAGACGTTCCTCTTTCTGCCTCCAAAGGTTACACACGACAAGCCGGGAACACACGTTAGGGACGGAATGAACCTCAAAAGGTTAATGATTCACGTTGTTTTTGCCCTTATTCCACCAATGCTATTCGGTATATGGAACATTGGACATCAACACTATCTCGCCATTGGAGAATATACGGGACTCACAGAAGGATTTATAGATAAATTCTTAGTGGGTCTGAAGGTGTTTTTACCTATCCTGATTGTTATTATGGCTGTGGGTGGCACAATTGAAGTACTGTTTGCTATTATCCGTAAACACCCTGTTACAGAAGGTTTTCTCGTGACAGGACCTCTTATTGCATTGATAATGCCCCCCACTATACCCTTGTGGATGGTGGCTGTGGCTACTGCCTTCGCCGTTACTTTCGGGAAGGAAATATTTGGTGGAACGGGCATGAATGTTGTCAATACTGCTTTGTTAGCTCGTGCATTCCTGTTCTTTGCTTATCCCGCCCACATGTCAGGAGACCAGGTGTGGATATATCTCGGAGATGCAGCAGATAAACTTGTTGATGGCTTTTCGGGAGCCACACCCCTTGCTGTTGCTGCTGAAGGCGGCTATCAGGCATTAAAATCGTTTTCTTATCAGAGCTATGGATTCTGGGACATGTTCTTTGGATGGATACCCGGTTCCATCGGAGAAACTTCAACTTTGGCAATCTTATTGGGTGCAGGACTTCTGCTTCACACTGGTGTGGCAGATTGGAGGATAATGGCAGGCATGTTATTGGGAGGCATCTTTGCTGCAATCTTGTTTAACTTGTTCCCTGCAAATGAATATATGGCTCTTCCATGGTATTATCATCTCGTAATGGGTGGATTTGCCTTTGGCTTGGTATATATGGCTACTGACCCTGTTACCAGTGCTTCCACCTTCACAGGAAAATGGATATATGGTTTCTTAATTGGCGTGGTAGCACTGATAATAAGAGTTCTTAATCCTGCCTATCCTGAGGGGGTGATGCTTGCCATTTTACTTGGCAATGTATCAGCACCATTGATTGACCATCTGGTTATCAAGTCATACATAAATAGGAGAAGCAGGCAGGTTGCTGCTTTAACAGCCGATGTTCAAACACCCGAACAAAAACCAGTAAAAGAAACAAGCCATGCCTAATACAAATAGCACTACATATACGATTTTTTACTCGCTTGGAATGGCGTTCATTGTGGGGTCTGCCCTGGCAGTGGTATCAATGGCACTCAAACCATATCAGGATCGTAATGTCAAATTTGAGAAAATTTCATACATATTCAAAACTGTTGGCTTCACAGATTTCAACAAGAAGAATGCTGACCAGCTATTTCATGATAAAGTGAAGGAATTCGTAGGTAAACATGATGGAACTATTGTTGAAGAAGGTCATGGAACTGCTTTTAACGTTGACGTCGGACAGGAGAGAAAGAAAAAGCCTGCAGACAGATTGTTACCTGTTTTTGTGTATGAAGATTCAAAATACATAGTCCCCTGTTATGGTGTAGGACTATGGGGACCAATATGGGGGTATGTTGCTCTTGAAGAAGATTTAACAACTATTGCAGGAGTAGTTTTTGACCATAAAAGTGAAACACCTGGGCTGGGTGCTAAGATAGCAGAACCAGAATTTCAATCTAAATTTGTAGGGAGAAAAGCGTTTGATGAAAATGGACGCTACGTTTTAAGAGTAGTGAAGGCAGGCAGGGCAAAAAGTGATAATGAGATAGATGGTGTTTCAGGAGCAACATTAACAACAAACGGTGTGGATGCAATGTTGAGAGAATGGCTGCCTCTTTACAGACCATTACTGGAAAAAATCAAACAGGAAAAAATTAAAAAAGTACAAGCATGAGTGATACAGCAGTCAAGCAACGCAAGAAAGAAGGGCTCTTCTCAAGAAAGAATCTTCGCTACTTGTTAGACCCCATTAACGACATTAATCCCATAACTGTTCAGGTTCTGGGAATTTGCTCCGCTCTTGCTGTTACCGTTAAATTAGAACCAGCTGTTGTAATGTCCCTTGCTGTTATAGCAGTTACTTCTTTATCCAACCTTACTATCTCTCTGCTTAGAAATACTATTCCTCACCGTATCAGGATGATTGTTCAATTGGTGGTTATATCTTCTCTTGTTATCCTTGTTGACCAAATATTAAAAGCCTTTGCTTATGATGTTAGTAAACAACTGTCTGTCTTTGTTGGATTGATTATTACTAACTGTATCATTATGGGGCGTCTGGAAGCATTTGCAATGGGTAATAAGCCTTGGCCCTCTTTGCTTGATGGTATAGGTAACGGCTTGGGCTATGGAGCTGTTCTCATTATAGTTGCTTTCTTTAGAGAATTGTTTGGTTCGGGAACTGTGTTTGATATTCCCGTAATTCCTCAATCGTTTTACGAATTGGGATATGTTAATAATGGTTTGATGTTGTTGCCCCCAGCCGCTTTGATAACGGTAGGGGTAATAATCTGGTTGCACAGGTGGTTGAATCCAAAACTTGTTGATGTTTCATAACCTTTAAAATCGTGGAATGATGCTGGAAATGATAAACATTGCCATAAAGACCATTTTCATTGAGAACATGGTCTTTGCGTTTTTCCTTGGAATGTGTTCATATCTTGCAATATCAAAGAATTTCAATGCTGCTTTCGGCTTGGGCCTTGCAGTTATTGTGGTTCAATTGGTTACAATCCCGTTAAACTGGTTTTTAAAAACTTATTTCTTAGAACCAGGGGCGCTCTCATGGTTGCATCCATCCTTCGCTTCTGTTGACCTTAGTTTCCTCACTTTCCTTGTTTTTATAGCCACTATTGCGTCTTCCGTGCAGTTAGTAGAGATGGTTGTGGAAAGATTCTTCCCCGCTTTATATACCGCTTTAGGTATTTTCCTTCCCTTGATAACTGTTAACTGTGCAATCCTTGGTGGTAGCTTATTTATGGATGAAAGGGACTATACTTTTGGAGAATCTGTGTTTTTTGCCCTTGGTGCTGGCATAGGCTGGTTCCTTGCAATAGTGTTGTTTGCTGCCATCAGGCAGAAAGTTCGTTATTCAAACGTTGTTAAACCTTTGCGTGGGCTGGGACTTGCTTTCATAATTACTGCCCTGCTGGGAATTGCATTCATGGGATTCGCTGGAATAAAACTTTAAAAAGAAAATAAATGACGGGACTTTACATAGCTGCGGCTATTTTGGTTTTCATAATAATAGTTGTGGGTCTTGCCCTGATAATAATGTGGGCTAAGAAGAAGCTGATGCCTTCCGGCAATGTTAAAATCGTTGTAAATAATGAAAAGGTCATAGAAGCCAGTCCAGGGTCATCATTGTTGGACGTTCTGGTTACCCACGGTATTATGCTTCCGTCAGCTTGTGGTGGTGGTGGCACTTGTGGACAATGTAGATTAAAAGTGCTGGAAGGTGGTGGAGATGTACTTCCAACGGAATTAAACCACCTTAGTAGAAGGGAAGTTAAGGAAGGGTGGCGATTAGCCTGTCAGGTGAAAATCAGACAGGACCTTAAGATAGAGGTTCCCGCTGAAGTATTTGGCATCAAAAAATGGGAATGTGAAGTTGTTAGTAATAAGAATGTTGCCACCTATATTAAAGAGCTTGTTGTCCGATTGCCAGAAGGAGAAAGATTGGACTTTGAACCCGGACAGTATTGTCAGTTATATGCCCCAGTGTTTGATATCCATTATGGAACAGATATAAAACCTAATGTTGAGGAACCATATAGGCAGTGGTGGGAAGAAGACTTTGGTAAACAAATCTGGGACTTGAGAGTTACTAACGACGAAGATGGTATGTACCGTGCATATTCAATGGCAAACTATCCAGCAGAAGGTCATGATATAATGAAATTCAATATCCGTGTTGCTTTGCCTCCATGGGACAGAAAAAACAACAGGTTCATGGATGTTCCCCCAGGAAAAATGTCTTCTTACGTATTCTCTCTGAAACCGGGTGATAAAATTACAATTTCAGGACCCTATGGTGATTTCTTGATAAAACCAACAGACAAAGAAAAGATTTATATTGGTGGTGGAGCAGGAATGGCACCCCTTAGAGCTCATATAATGCATCTGTTTGAAACTATGAAAACAAAGGCAAAGGTATCTTACTGGTATGGCGCCCGCTCAGTAAGGGAAATATTCTATGAAGAAGACTTTAGACGCCTTGAAAAAGAAAATCCTAACTTCAGATTCGTTATTGCACTCTCTGATCCCAAACCGACCGACAACTGGGATGGTCCCGTAGGATTTATACATCAGGTGCTCTACGATATGTATCTAAAAGACCATCCAGAACCCGAAGAATGCGAATATTACATCTGTGGACCACCACCAATGCTCAAAGCTGTTCTCAATATGCTTGATGAACTCGGTGTGCCTAAGGAAAACATAGCCTTTGACGACTTCGGCGGGTAAAGTGAGTTTTATGGTTATATATAAGCTGCTGAATAGATATATGGAACCGTAGGAAAGGTATATTTTGTTTTATCAAGAAACTATCTTCTTATGGGTAAGAGGAAAATGACACCAGAGGCAGCACGAAGGATCCAATCTGCAGCTGATAGAAACAAAAATAGCAAAACTGCCCTAACGGGTTTTAAACAACGAGCTCAGCGTGCTGCGGCTAGAAATGAATCAGGTAACAAGAATAAATAAGTTTTGACTAATCTAATACCTTAATATCTGCTACTCTATATCCTGCTTTGTCTATAAGCCCTTGAGCAGTAGAAATATTGTTTGGATTGCCATAAATTATCGTTTTACCATCCTTGTAATTTATTGATTTAACCTCAAATCCCCTTTTTTCCAGTAAAGTCTTTACTGTCTTAGCACATCCACTGCATGTCATTCCTTCTATGCGTAGTTCAAATCTTTGTTTTTCACTCATGTTTCTTCTTTTACTGGCAATAACGCATTAACATACTCTTCTGGTTTGAAAGGAATTATGTCTTCGGGTTTTTCGCCGATACCAACAAGCTTAATCGGAATTTTAAGTTGATACCAGATAGGTAGAGCAATACCACCTTTTGCTGTGCCATCCATTTTCGTTAGAACAATTCCTGTTGGGTCTGCAAACTCTTTAAATATGCGTGCTTGTTCAAGTCCTGTTTGTCCCGTTGTTGCATCAATTACTAATAGGGTTTCATGAGGAGCTTTGGGGATTTTTTTCTTGATTACTTTCCTTACTTTCGCCAGTTCCTCCATCAGATGTTTCTTGTTGTGAAGGCGTCCTGCAGAATCAAGGATCACGATGTCGTCGCCGTGAGCAAGGGCACTCTCTATAGCTTGATAAGCTACTGCCCCAGGGTCCCCACCATATGTTCCTTTGATAATTCTGGCTCCTGTTCTTTTTGCCCATCTTTCAAGTTGTTCTATTGCTGCGGCGCGAAAAGTGTCTCCCGCTCCCAAAACCACCCTATAACCTTTATTTGTAAAAGCGTATGCTAACTTGCCTATTGTAGTAGTCTTTCCTGTTCCGTTCACGCCAACTATGAAAATGACGAAGGGCTTATGGATAAAAGAAGATTCAAGCAAGTTGGTAGTTGGATGTGAAGCAAATAAAGACAACAGGACTTCTTGCAGATACTTAACTATCTCTTCCTCTGTTGGCTTTCCGCTTAATTTCCCTGATAGCTCTTCTATAATACGTCCTGTTAATTCTATACCTACATCGGCTTCAATAAGCCACTCTTCAACAATCTCTTCCCACTCATCTGGGGCAAACCCTAATCGCTTCTTTAACTTATTTCTAAAGCGCTTTAATGCAGTCCACAGTGATTTCATCTACAACTATCCTGACAAAATTTATTTTTTGAGTGCTTGCTGCTGCTCCTGCCTCGTTTGTTTGATTACCTTATCAAGTTCTTCCGTGGGAACAACCTCCTTTCTAAATGACCATGAATTCCCTTTTCTCACTGCTTTGACAACAAGATAATGTGTTGGTCCTGTCTTTACACCTTTCTTGGGTGGCATGATGTTATTATTTTACTTCTCTGTGTAAGGTGTAGCGTTTTAAATAGGGATTATACTTCATCCTTTCTAAGCGTCCCGGTGTGTTGATCTTGTTTTTGAATGTGTAGTACCTTGACACACCGCCAACACCTTTCCTGGGTTGTTCAGTACATTCTAAAATAACCATTACTCTGTTCTTGCCCCTCTTAGCCATTGTACCTTATATTTTAACTCCTTTTTTACGTAGTTCTTGAAGGTACGCGTAAATACCTTTCTTGTTAATTGTTCTCATTGCTTCTGTAGAAACTTTCAGCGTGACCCACCTGTTCTCCTCTGGAATAAAGAACCTCTTCTTCTGTATGTTGGGCAAAAACTTACGTTTTGTGTGCCTGTTAGAGTGAGACACCTTGTATCCACTCTGTGGTCGCTTCCCTGTTAATTGACAAATCCTTGCCATAGCAATCCCTTTAAACGTATTGCAAAGTTAAAAGGTTCTCTTTATTCCACACGGGTCCATTTGCTTGTTCTTCCAATTAAGGAAAAACCAACATATCCTCTAAGATAAAGTGTGTTGTAGTCATTGTCTTCAAACCACATGTACGCATCATACGTGTTTCCACTTTCCGGGTCATAGATGGTGCCATCTTCCCACTCTTTATCCTCTGCATCATAAACAAAGTCTTTCAATATCACAAGACCTAATAATGGTCTATTTCTTTTATTCGGGTCAGGATTGTTCTTGTCCACTTTGGGCTTTCCATTTTCATCGTAAGGCTCCTTTAACCAGATAATCTTTCCATAATACTTATTTCCTTGTTTGTAAATTTTTATTTTGGCTTTGCCATTTTCTGAGAGCCATACGCCCAGAATCCTGTCTGCTTCAGAGGTTTGAGCAGTTATAATAAGTGCACTTCCCAGCGCGGCAACCAGAAACCAAATTATTGCTTTTGCTTTCATGGTTTTGTGATTTTTGCTACGGTTAAATATGTAACGAATTTAACTAATCTCAATGTATTGAGGTGACAATAGAATATTTCGCCTATTATTTGTAAGCTTAGGTTTTAGGGCTTTTGGTTCTAAACTGAAAATTTTTTAATTTTGTATGAAGGTAAGCAAAGCATCCAGAGGTTAAAAACTTAGAAACATGTGGCGTAAGAGGATAAATCTCTGGGGGTTAAGAACACTGATTGTAACCTTGGGCTTTGGAGTAGTTACTGTTCATGCTCAAAATGTGGGTGTTGGAACAACAACTCCCATGGCTAAGTTGCACGTTGAAGTGCCAAATGGATATAATAGTCCATTAATGCAAGTTAATATACAGGGTGGTTCCACTCCTTACTTTATTATACTTCCCGACGGAAAGATAGGTATTGGAGTATCTAATCCTTCTGAAATATTGGATGTTGCTGGTAATATTCAGTTTTCTGGAGCCTTAATGCCTTTCGGGAATCCTGGAAATGCAGGACAAGTTTTAATTAGTCAAGGTGCGGGTAATCCACCCATTTGGGTTGATACTGCCTCCTTGGGTGGAGATAATTGGGGCTCTCAAGTAGCAGTAACTGCAGGACCCATTGTTGGAGATGGAACATCTGGTAATCCAATTACGCTGCAAAGTGGTACTGCTCCAGGAGATATTCTTGTGTGGGACGGGACACAATGGCAAATCCAGCAATTGAGTACAGGAGGAGGTTCGGTTAACTTATGTGCTACACTTACAGGTGGATATGTTACTAAATGGACCGGAATAAATTTATGTAATTCTCTCATTTACGATGATGGCACAAATATAGGTATTGGAACAACTACACCATCTTATAAACTGGATGTCCAAGGAACAGGTAGATTCACAGGAACCTTGACAATAGGTGCTTATACCCTTCCTAATGTGGACGGTACTAATGGACAGGTTCTTATGACCGATGGTGCAGGAAATGTGTCATGGCAAAATGTTCCCGGAGACAACTGGGGTTCACAGGTTGCAGTTACTTCTGGACCTATTGTAGGAGATGGAACATCAGGCAATCCAATTACTTTCGCTTCCGGAACAGCAACGGGTAACATCTGGCAGTGGAATGGTACTGCATGGCAGCAGGTTAGTCCCCCTTGGGACAGCGTGTGCAATAGTGCTACAGCAAACTATGTCCAAAAATGGACAGGAACGAAACTTTGTGATACACGTATTTACGATGATGGAGTGAACAATAGAGTAGGATTTTTTACAAATTCCCCTCAATATCCTGTTCATAT
>WFXT01000046.1 GCA_015490475.1 Bacteroidota bacterium | reverse complement strand
GAATAGAGCCAATATATATCCACAAATCGTAGTTTTTATCTCTAACAGGTTCGGGGGGCAAGCCTTTGTCCTTGAAAATACCCTTGTAGTGTCCCCATGCAAAGAACAAGAGTCCTATGAACATTCCTACTCCTGCCAGCCCAAATCCATAATGCCAGCCTTCTATCTCTCCTATTGCTCCGGCAGTCAAAGGGGCAAGGAAAGCACCAACATTAATACCCATATAAAATAAAGTGAATGCTTCGTCGCGCCGAGGGTCCTTAATTCCGTAGAATTCTCCTACAAAACTGGACACATTGGGTTTAAAAAAGCCATTACCCATTATTAGCAAAGCAAGAGCAGTAAAAAAGGCTATTTCGTGCGGTATAGCAAGTGTAAAGTGCCCAAGCATCATCAAAATACCACCCCAGAATATTGCTTTTCGGTAGCCCAAATACTTCTCTGCTAAATAACCCCCTAGGATGGGCGTGGCATATACCAGTGCCCCATAGGCACCATATATTTCATAAGCACGGGAGTCGCCCCACAACAGTTCATGAACTATGTAGAGAGTTAGTAGGGCTCTCATCCCATAGAATGAAAAGCGTTCCCATAATTCACTAAAGAACAGGATAAAAAGTGCCGAGGGATGATACTTGCGTTGAAACAGTATGATAGGTGTCACCCATAGGAAGACAAATGCCCATGCTACAAGCAGTATTATATATGCATCATGCATAAGGGAACATTATTAATCTTCAAGTCCCTCTGAAAGCAATTCTATAATGTCCTTTACATCTGCCTGTCCCTCTGCAAGGTCTCTAACGCCGTCTCTCATCATTATCATACAGAATGGACAAGCAGTAACTATTGTTTGGGCACCTGTCTGAAGGGCTTCACGAGCTCGCTCTCTATAAACAGGCTCCCTGCCTTCTTCTTCCTCCTTAAATATTTGTGCTCCACCTGCACCACAGCAAAAGCTTCGTTTACCATGCCTTGGCATCTCACGAAGGGTAAGCCCAATAGCGGCGAGCAACTTCCTTGGCTCCTCAACCTTATCATTTATTCGCCCCAAATAACAGGGGTCATGAAGCGTAACAATCTCTTTCAATTTCTTTATCTTAAGACGTCCTTCTTCAATTAGTTTTAGGGCATAATCCACTGCGTGCCACACTTCATAGTGCCCACCGAGGTCAGGATACTCGTTTTTAAAAGTGTTATAACAGTGCGGACATAGTGTTACTATGCGTTCAATACCATAACTGTTGAACAATTCTATATTCTGCATTGCTGCCATCTGAAAGACAAACTCGTTTCCTGCTCTTCGCGCCGGGTCGCCAGTGCACCGCTCTTCATTACCCAGAATAGCAAACTTTACATTAGCAGCATTTAGAATTCTCACGAATGCTTGTGCTATCTTGCGAGCCCTATCATCAAAACTTGCTGCACAACCTACCCAGAAAAGGATTTCTGGTTTCTCACCTTTAGCAGCCAACTCAGCCACAGTGGGTATGCTTATTCCCATAACATTTATTTTTTATTGAGTTTGAAGTTCGCGAGCCCACTTATCCCGATCTGTGGGTGGGAACTGCCATGGAGCACCGTTATTCTCTACATTCTGGAACATAATCGTCCACTCTCGGGATGCCCGTCCTTCGTCAAGAACAATGTGCCTTCGCATTTCAAGAATAATCATAAGTGGATTAATGTTAACTGGACATTCTTCTACACAGGCGGCACATGTAGTGCATGCGTTTATCTCTTCTTCAGAGATATAGTCAAATAGGGAACCTTCTGGTGGTGGGGCATCCCAGCCATTCTGTCGCCAGTGTCTTAGATAGTCTTCTGCTCTGTCTCTGGTCATCATCATTATGCGACGTGGGGACAACTTTTTGCCAGTTTGATTAGCAGGGCAAGCAGCAGTGCATCTGCCACATTCCGTACAGGTAAATGCATCAAGAATACTCTTCCATGGCAAGTCAAGGACATCACGGGCACCAAACCGCTCTGGCTGTTCACCTCCTGCATCCGTTCCTGTCAGGAAAGACTCAATCACAGCCTTTATTTCAGGTTTGTGAAGCATCTTGCCTCTGGGCATATTAGGAGTCAACGCGGTATTAACAAAAGAAAAGAACATGTGAAGGTGTTTGGAACGGGGTAAATATGCAGCCAGGGCAAACATTAGCAAATTGTGTCCCCACCAGCCCAGACGCTCTAGAAAATGTAGGGTGCCAGCATCCATACCAGCCATAAACATTGCTACCCATGATGTAACCAAAAACGGTGTAGAAAAAGCATAAGTGTGTTCACCTTTCAAGTACAATGCATAATCAGCGGCATTCATAAGCAGTATAAAAACCATAAGGAAAAAGACAGCAACAAGAATCATGTTAGCATCAAGATGGGACTTCTTATCAAGGTCGGGATGGCTAAGCCTGGGCACTCGCAACACAAGCCTTCTGAACAGGAAAAACAACATGGCAAAAGCAACTATGACAGCAAGTATTTCCAGAACTGCGATAAACAATGGGTATGCTTCACCAAGCACATATTGGAAGGGACGTTTAGTTTCAGTAAGAGCCTCAGCTATAATTTCTATCATCTCAAGGTTAATAATGAAGAAGCCTGCAACAGTAAGTATGTGCATCACACCCACCGGCGGATACTTAAACATCTTCTTCTGCAAAATGCCATACACAATAAGGTTTTTGATTTTCTGTGTCGTGGTAGTGTTCAGGTCAAAAGGTCTTCCTCGCCTTATTACCCTTGAAATTTGCCAGACTTGATATGCAAAAGCCCCTGTCCCAGCAAACAATGCAATGAAAAACAACACATTGTCAAGCCACCACATAAATTACAGTGTTTTGCTACAAAGGTAATAAGAAGGGAGTAAACAATAATCATAGATAGGCTGGAGTGAAAACAGCCCCAATTTCACAATAAATTTCATATTAACCATTTCCAACGGTAAGCCACTAACTATCAGTAATTTATGGTAAACACTGTAAAATAATCAAATTAACAAATAGACTTTTTTTGGGTTGTTATAATATGGTTACACACATATGTTTGAACCTGTAACTGATTGAACAAACCTGTAACAAGATGAACACACTAAAGACTCTTTTGACCATCGGGGCAATTTTAATAGGTTTTCACATTGCCAAGGCAGGACAATTT